>JACQOU010000062.1 GCA_016207775.1 Deltaproteobacteria bacterium | reverse complement strand
CAAGCGCAAAAGCATGATTTGACAGGACGGCGAAGAAAAGCAACGCGCTGTAAATCACAAAACAGTTACGGGCACTAGTTTTTATCGTCCTGATCAGCAAGATAGACCAATCCTTGGATAAACGTAGAAGCTCTATATCATTTCTCATCCGGGTGATTCCAGAGGCAATAAATGTCGTAGGCTTTTCGTCCATTTAAAATTTTGATTTCACTGAGTTATTTTCCACGGCTGGCCCCCTCAAAAATAAGATCATTGGTGTTGACGAGTAGTGGTAGAGATACCCACATCGCTACAGAATCTTGTTCCGAGACGGGGTTGGATTAGTGTATCCGAAGAGCTCACTCCATTTGGTGGGAAAGGCCCGCTTTGCTGAATATGAGCGAGCAGGTGGAGTGGCTGAAGGAAGGTCCGTGCTTGGCGGACCGAATTGTCGCTCGTATGCTCATGAAGCCTAAGAAATAAGCTCGTGGTAATAGAGCACGTGTTTTCGAGGCGTGGATTGGGAACCCCGTGCAGTACCTTTCACTCGATCAAAATTTTTTCGCCATAATGAGGTCGGAGGCAGAAACCGTTCCAGTACAATGTGTGATTTTTCGTCGGATCCGTGCGCTTGTTGCCACAGATCTTCAAACATAAGCTGAGTGGCTCCAATGTTTAGGGAAGGGAATGCGCCATCATCGACTTCACCGCGACCTACTATCAACAAACGTGCCCAAAGTTCTTTGAGTGCCCGCTCGAATTCTTGTTCCTCCCACTTACACTCCTTTTTTGCCCATTTTTTCAAAGTTTTTGAGCTTTGCGGGGAATCTTCTAGAAGCCTGTCAAGAAGTAGACGCGCTCTTCCGGAAAGCTGTGGAAAAGCGGGGTTTCCGTGATGCAGACCATTTAACAACGCTACAAAGACTTCTCGCGATAAGAAAGTTGCGCGCCCCGAGAACCACTTGGAGTAAACGACCCGGTCTGAACGAGAAAGTCGTTCCCTCAAGTGCCACATTTGAACGACTTTTCCGTCGGCTGTCTCGTCCCATTCCCAAAGCATTCTGGTTTTTGGAAAGAAACAGGACCAAATGGACAAAGGTTCTGGACGATTTGCCATGGGAAAAACAAGCAATATGCCATGCTCGTTAATAAATTTAACAGCGTTCTTAAGGTCGAGCGGTTTTTTCATTGTTCGCAATCTTGATGGTGTACTCATTTAAGAGCTGGCGATGCGTTCTAACAATGTATTGTGCCAGTTCACCAATTCCTCTGCCTGTTTTGCCCGAAGTTTCAAGGACAGCGAGCGAGGAGTTGATCTTAAGCATGTTCTCCTTAAGTTTGCAGATGTCTGCTTCGGCGGCTTCCGCTAAATCAATTTTATTGATGAGTGCAAGGTGCGAATTACGAAACATCAAGGGATATTTCAGAGGCTTGTCTTCACCCTCGGTAACACTGAGGACTACGATGTTAAGATCTGCGCCTGTATCAAATTCTGCCGGGCACACAAGATTGCCGACATTTTCAATGGTAACTACGTCAATGGGTTCTTTGGCAAACTGTTCGAGTGCCGCAAGAATAACATGCGCTCCCAGGTGGCAATCTCCGCCGAATAGCTCCGTGTTTATTTGTGATATTGGAATGCCCAAGGGCTGAAGTCTTTGGGCATCCAGACTTGTCGTGATATCTCCTTCGATCACACCTACCTTTAAGCCACCGCTGGTTAGAAGTGGAATCAACCGTTCCAATATTTTTGTTTTTCCCGAACCTGGCGAGCTCATGAAGTTAACCATACTTTGTCTTCTTTCCCTCAGGCCCGCTCGCACTTTGGCAGCTAAACTCTCATTTTCTTCGAGAACTTTTCGAACTATCTTAATTTCCATATTATCCTTCCGAGTACATCAATCCAAAAATGGTTGGTATCCTAGCATATACGCGGTAATTGTTCTCCGCTGAGCATGTCCACTATTCTCTCTCCGCCAATTTTACTTTTCATAAAAACCTTTCCTCCCCGCTCCCCAACATAACCGATGAGACACGCATTCTCGCACATAGGAAATTTTCTTAAAATGTCTACAGTTCTGTCCGCCTCACTTTTCGAGACAAAGGCGACAAATCTCCCCTCATTGGCAACATAAATGGGATCAAAGCCCAAAATTTCGCAGGCTCCCGCAACTTCCTCCTTCACGGGTATTGCCTTTTCTTCCGTGTGGATAGACAGACCGGAAGAGCTCGCTAGTTCCACCAGAGCGCTCGCAAGCCCTCCGCGTGTTAAGTCACGAAGGCAATGAATAGATAATCGCTCTTGAAAAAGCTCTCTGACCGGCTTCCAAAGGGGAGCGCTGTCGCTTTCAATTGGGCAGTCAAACGAAAGTCCTTCACGCTCTGCCATAATTGCGATCCCGTGCCGCCCAATATCTCCGCTCAGGATAACCGCGTCGCCGATTTGGATGCTTTTGGGCGAAATATCGAAGCTGTGCTCAAGTATTCCGATACCGGCTGTGTTGATATAAAGGCCATCTGCTTTCCCGCGTTCAACCACTTTCGTATCACCTGTCACAATGGTGACATCGCAGGCCATTGCCGCTTGTTGCATGGATTGAATAATTTTTTGGAATAGAGTGAAAGGAAAACCTTCTTCTAAAATAAACGCACAACTTAAATACAGGGGTTTTGCTCCGCACATTGCCAAGTCATTAATGGTGCCGTGTACAGAAAGACTTCCGATATCACCGCCTCTAAATACAAGTGGGGAGATAACGTACGAATCAGTAGTGAAAGCAAAGCGGGCGTTTTTTTCTTTTATGACTGCCCCGTCGTGTAATGAGCGGAGTGTCGGATTATCGAACGCTTTTACGATTATATTTTCCACCAACTCGCGCATGTGCTTTCCGCCGCCCCCGTGTGAAAGAAGCACCGTCGAATGTTGGTTAAATGGAAGCGGACAGTTTAGATTGACCTCATTCACGATTTTGCCTCCGATAAATAGCGGTAGCGGTAGTATGCCGAACAAACCCCTTCTGCGGACACCATAGCGGCTCCAGTCGGCAGTTCCGGTGTGCAGGGATTGCCAAACAATGGGCACTGATTTGGTTTCTTCAGTCCTTGCAGTATTTCACCCACAATACATTCGCAATTCTTTTCATCGTGATACTGCGCGCGTCCAAACTTAAATTCAGCATCGAAGCTTTCGTATTGAGTGGAGAGCCCTAAACCACTGGCTGGGATTTCTCCAAGTCCGCGCCATTTTCTGGAAACCACTTGGAAAACCTCCTTCATCAACCCCTGAGCTTGCTGATTGCCTTCTTTGGTCACTGAGCGGGTATATTGATTAGTGACGATGGGTCTTTGCTCTTCCAGTTGGCGAATACACATCACGATTCCCTGCAAAATATCCAACGGCTCAAAACCGGTTACGACAATGGGAATCCGATGCACGCGTGCGATTTCTTCATATTCCCAATAGCCCATCACCGTACAAACATGCCCGGCAGCAAGTAGTCCCTGGATCCGGTTTTGGGGAGAACTTAAAAGAGCCTTAAGTGCTGGAGGAACCAGCACATGGCTCACCAGCAAAGAAAAATTGCCGATACCAAGCCGGCTTGCTTGATAGGCTGCCATTGCATTTCCAGGGGCGGTGGTCTCAAATCCTACGCTAAAAAAAACGACTTCGCGTTGTGGGTTTGCTTGTGCGATTTTCAGACAATCCAAAGGAGAATAAACCATTCGCACGTCAGCTCCCTGCGCCCTCGCCGTTAATAAGTCCGTTTGGGTTCCCGGGACTCTTAGCATGTCACCGAAGGAGCAAAAAATTACGTTCGGCTGGTTCGCAATCTCGATGGCTTTATCGATGAGTTCAACTGCCGTCACGCACACCGGACAACCGGGCCCGTGAACAAGTGTCACCTTTTTGGGCAGCATCTCATCAATCCCATATTTGATAATGGAATGAGTCTGCCCCCCACACACCTCCATGATCGTCCACTGCTTGGTGGCCAGCTTGTGAATGGCGTTCAGATACCGCCTGGCTAACTGTTCGTCCCGATATTCGTCCAAATATTTCATTTCGTTTCAATCGCCTCAATCTCTTGAATATATGAGAAAACTTCCAAGGCTTCCTGCTCCTTCAAAACACTTATGGCAAACCCGGCATGAACAATCACATAATCGCCGATCCCGGCTTGAGGAACATAGGCGAGCGAAATCTCTTTAATCACCCCGCCAAAACTAACGCTTCCCAATCTCATCACAGGGTCGTCGTTTAGAATTTTTATTATCTTACCCGGAATACCTAAGCACATTGGCTAACCCATGGTTGCGGCAGTCATTTGGCCAAGAGCAATTCCACCGTCATTGGTTGGAATGCGCTGATGCCAATACGGCCGATACCCCTCTTTTTTTAGTCTCACTATCGTTTTTTCCAAAAGATACTTGTTTTGAAAACAGCCGCCACTCAGCACAACCGCTTCTTCGGAAGCCTTCTGCGCAATGGCAACAACAATGTCGGCAAGCGTATTATGAAACAATACCGACATCAAGGCCGGCGCAGCCCCTCGAATCGAGTCATCCGTAAGTCCCTTGAAAATTGGCTCCCAGTCTATGACAAATGCCCCGTCTTTTTCTCGAACTGAAAAATCGTATCGGTTGTCATTTTGTGTTTCAGACGTCAGAAATTCCAGTTCCATGGCAGCTTGGCCTTCAAAGGAGATTCGTTCGCGTTGGCAGATGAGAGCTGAAGCCGCATCAAACAATCTTCCTACGCTGGAGCAGTACGGTGAGTTGAGGTGCCGCTCAAGCATTGTCTGAAAGATGCTGAGCTCTTCCCCGGAAAAACAATGCAAGAGCTTCAAATGAGTGTAAGAGAACACTGAACTTCCGAAAATTTCGAATAGAAGGCCCATGGCTGAACGCCTAGGTTCCCGAATTGCCTTTTCGCCGCCAAGTAGCGGAAATGGCCGCATGTGAGCAAATCTTTTAAACCCAGCGCGGGTTATTTTTAAAAACTCCCCTCCCCAGATCGTCTCATCCAATCCCCACCCCGTTCCATCCCATACGACAGACAAAGTCGGAGGATTCAATGAATTTTCAGCCATACAAGATAATGCGTGAGCATAATGATGCTGTACTTGAATAACAGGCACTCCCATTTTTTTCGCAAAACGTGTCGAATAATAGTCTGGGTGGAGATCACAAAGGACGGACTTAGGAGAGTTTTGGTAAAGCGAGCAAAAAAGGTTCAAGTTATCTGAAAATGCATTGATGGATTCTTTGGTCTCCAGGTCGCCATTATGTTGGCTGATAAAGACCCGATTATTTTTTGCTAGCGCAAACGTATTTTTAAGATGTCCTCCTACGGCAACGCAATCGGGGAGTGCTTGATCCAGTTGAACGGGCAACGGAGCATAGCCGCGGGAGCGTCTCAGCACCATCTCCCTGCGCTCGATTACGCGAACAATGGAATCATCTGAACGGTTGATAATGGGGCGATCATGAACAAGAAAATAATCGACGATTGAACCCAAAGCGCTCTTTGCCTGCTCTTCTGTTTTGCAGATGGGATCGTTAGAAAGATTTCCGCTTGTGGCAACAACGGGAAAATGAAGTTCATGCATGAGCAGGTGATGCAAAGGAGAAAAAGGAAGCAGGATGCCCAAATACGGGTTGTTGGGTGCAACATTGGGAGCTATGCGATCATGGAATGATTTCCGGCGCAAAAGAACAATCGGCGCTTCAGAGGAAACCAGGCTTCGCTTCTCAATTTCATCCAGATCCACCTGCTTTTGTACAGTCGATAAATCGGGAAACAGGACGGCAAACGGTTTCTCCTCCCGATGTTTTCGTTCCCTTAACTGCTTGATTGCATCCTCATTGCCCGCATCCACTACTATATGAAAACCACCGATTCCTTTGATGGCGACGATTTTTCCATTTCGAATGGCTTCGCAAATATCCCTTAGCGCTTTATCCTCTTCACTGATCTTCCTGGTTGTGCAATCCCAAAATTCAATATGAGGCCCGCAGCAAGGGCATGCGTTGGGTTGGGCGTGAAATCTTCTGTTCTCTGGATCGTCATATTCGTGCTGGCATTGTTCGCACATATGAAAAGAACCCATTGACGTGTTTGCCCGATCGTAGGGAAGAGCTTTGATAATGCTAAAACGGGGGCCGCAGTTGGTGCAATTTGTGAATGGGTATCGATATCGACGATTTTTTGGATCAAACACTTCTTCAAGGCACTCAGCACAAGGTGCGATGTCAGGTAACATCACAGCACTTTTATCTTCGGAATTTACGCTTGTTCGGACTTCGAACGCTTGGTATCCGACCGGATCGAGGTAAGAATACTCCAAGCTATAAATATGTGACTGGGGCGGTTGTTCGGGTTCAATGGCAAGCAGCAACTTTTCTAAGGTCTTCTCAGAGCCTTCAACCTCAATAGTGACACCAGCCCCAGTATTCATCACAAAGCCACTAACATCAAAGCGCCGAGCCAGCCGATAAATAAAAGGGCGGAAACCCACTCCCTGGACTGCCCCGTAAATAGAAATTTTTAGTCGTCTGAGAGTGGCCTTCATTTGCAATTCACCCATGCGAACCTTAATCGTTTAGTACCACCGGGGATCGATTGTTTGCAAGACTGTGTCCTTGTTATACGCTAACTCCATGCACGAAGGAGCTATTGCTGAGCAAATTATCAGGATTGTGAAGGATGAGTTATCGAAGCAGTCTTCCGATTGGGCAGTTGAAAAAATTTCCTTATCAATCGGAAAAATGAATGCCATTGTGCCTTCTTCTTTGCAATTTTTCTTTGATGTTATCAAGGTGGAACACCCGCGGTTGAAAGAATCCGTTTTGGATATCAAACAACTGCCCATTTTGGCGAGCTGCGCAACTTGCAGTCGCTCATTTGAAATCGAAGAACCACTCTTCATTTGCTCTCAGTGTGGCGCGGCTCTTGCCATAGAATCTGGAAAGGACATGCACATAGAAAAAATATCTTTCCGCTCTGAAAAGGAAGGGTGTACGCTTTCAGAAGAGATAAAAAAATAAGCTGCATGTGCGTACCCGTACCCCAGGAAAATAATTCGGCGGTAGGCCTTGACGTAAGGGGGGGCGTGCTTATAACGTTTTTCCGGCAGATAAAAAGTTGGGTGGAGACACAAAAGCCTCTGGCTGATTTTGCATAGGCGTGATGGCTTAGTCAATTCATTTTTCTAGTCGTGGTTAGGTTGTTTTTCGTTTGGGAGCCAACGACTTTGAAACCGGATTTTCAACAACAAGCAGACATAAAAAGTCGGAAGGGTGCTATTCATTTTCGGGAGGATACGTGTAGCTAGTGCTCTGATGACAAGAAAGTTATATCGTGGCTCATTTTTTCAGAAATAGTTTGCCACACAGACATTCCGCTTCCTGGGCGGCCCGAGTTTCAATAATTTACCCGACCTATTTTCTGCACTTCCTTATTCTCACCGTTAATAAAGGAGCGTTTTTATGAATCCTGCAGAATCAGCAGCCATATGCCAGGAATTTTTGGACAGCGTGTACACCATCCCTCACGGGGAAAAAATCAAAGAGTGTATTCAATGCGGCACTTGTTCAGCCTCTTGTCCCTCCAGCGCGGCAATGGAATATGGACCGCGTGAGATCATTGCTTCGTTGCGTGCAGGGATGTTGGATAAGGTTTTAAGTTCTAATACCGTTTGGCTATGTGTGTCCTGCTACTCGTGTACCGTGCGTTGTCCGGCAGCAATCCCATTCACCGATGTTATGTACGAGCTTAAGCGAATCCAAACCGAAAAGAAAGTATCCAAAGATACGGGTCCCACGGTGATGGCAAAATCGTTTGTTGCCGTTGTCGATAAATACGGCCGTAACCACGAAACTGAGCTGTTAAGAAAATATTTTTTCCAAACAAACCCGTTTGACGGTATTCGCAACATTCCTCTGGCATTGAGATTGATTTATCGAAAACGATTCCATTTGCGTCCACGAAAAATCAAAGGGTTGACAGCACTAAAAAAAATGATGAGCGCAATAGACAATCATCGTAAGGAGCAGCCATGAGTGAAAAATTTAGGTACTCCTATTTTCCTGGTTGTTCGCTGATGGCGACTAATCGTGCCTACGACATTTCAACAAGAAATGTCGCCAAAACGCTGGGGATTGAGCTGGAAGAAGTCGATGATTGGAATTGTTGCGGGGCAACGGCTTACATGCCCATTCGCGAAAAACGGGCCTTTGTGCTTTCCGCTCGCAATCTTGCCATTGCTTCAAAAAAGAAAGATCAGCCGCTTGCCACCGTTTGTAACGCTTGCTACGTCGTTTTGAAAAAAACAAACAAGTACATGGCAGAAAACTCCACGCTCAAGCAGGAAATCCGCACCGCTTTGCTGGCGGGTGGCATGGATTACGATGGCACCGTCGGTGTCCGCCATCTTCTAGACGTTATTGTGAACGAAATAGGGGAGGCAAAGGTACTAAAACATGTTGTTAGAAATCTATCCGGGCTAAGGGTGGCCTGCTATAGCGGATGCCAGCTCAGCCGTCCCTTTTCAGATTGCGATGATCCTGAATATCCAAAAATGATGGAACGTTTGGCTTCCTGGTTAGGAGCCGAACCCGTGTATTTTCCCCTGAGTGCAAAATGTTGTGGCGCTATGGCCATGACCACCTCCAGGGAAACGGGATATGCACTGGGCGGTCAGATTCTTCACGCAGCCAAGCAGCAGGGTGCTCATTGCATTGTAACCGCGTGCCCGCTTTGCCAATTCAACCTGGAAGGCTATCAGGATGAAATCAGCCGTGCGACGGGAAAAGAGAGTCAAATTCCCGTTCTTTATTTTACTCAGCTTTTAGGGTGTGCCCTTGGTTTAAGCGGCCAAGAGTTGGCTCTCAGTGAGAGCCTCACACCCGTCAAACCGCTATTGGAAAACAGGGTGGGCAGCCTATGAATAACGATAAAAAGATTGGCGTGTATGTGTGCCATTGCGGAACAAATATTTCTCATACCGTTGCGGTTGACGAGGTCGTGGCCCATGCGAAAACACTTCCCGATGTTGAAGTGGCCAGAGAATACAAGTACATGTGTTCGGAGCCTGGCCAGGAGTTAATCAAAAAAGATATTTCTGAACAGGGCCTCAACCGCGTGGTTGTCGCGTCTTGTTCGCCTTTAATGCATGAGGGTACGTTTCGTAAAACGTGTGAATCAGCCGGTCTGAATCGGTTCTTATTTCAGATGGCAAACATCCGCGAGCATTGTTCCTGGGTTCATAATGATAAGGCAGATGCTACCAAGAAGGCGAAACATCTGGTTGGGGCAGCCGTCGGTCGGGTGGGTTTTCACAAACCAATGGAGCTGCGTGAAGCTCCCGTTAGGCCGGAAACACTGGTGGTCGGAGCGGGAATCGCCGGAATTGAAGCGGCACTCAGGATCGCTGACTCGGGCAAAACCGTTTACCTTGTTGAAAAAGAGCCATCCATTGGCGGACACATGGCTCAATTTGATAAGACTTTCCCCACTCTGGATTGTGCAGCCTGCATCCTAACTCCAAAAATGGGTATGGTGGCCCAGCATCCAAATATCAAACTTTTCAGTTACTCTGAAGTGGAGGCGGTTTCGGGTTATGTGGGAAACTTCAAAGTGAAAGTCCGTCGTAAAGCTCGATACGTGAACGAGAAAAAATGCACGGGCTGTGGAGAATGCACAAGCGTTTGTCCTGTTCAAACTCGCAGTCAATTTGAAGAAAATTTATCCTTTCGTAAGGCGATTTATCGTTCCTTTCCTCAAGCCGTACCGAATACATTTCTAATCGATAAAAAGGGACGGGCACCTTGCCGAGCAGCCTGTCCCGCTGGGGTTCACACCCAGGGTTATATTGCACTTATTGCGGATAAGAAATACACTGAAGCAGCCGAACTTCTTCGAAAAGATATGCCCTTGCCAAGCGTTTGCGGGCGGGTCTGCTACCATCCGTGCGAAGATAAATGCGAGCGAGCCAACCTCGATGATTCGATAGCGATTTGTGCACTAAAAAGATTTGTTGCTGACTGGGCGTTGAATCAAAAAATAGAGGTAAAGCCACTGCCGGTTATCAAGAAGGAAAAAGTGGCTGTGGTGGGATCAGGGCCGGCAGGACTTGCATGCGCCAATGAGCTTATTCGTCGAGGCTACTGTGTAGATGTTTTCGAAGCGGCAGAAAAAGCTGGAGGAATGCTCCGTTATGGAATTCCAGCTTATCGCCTTCCCGAAGAGGTTCTGGATAAGGAACTCGCCTATCTCCAAAACATTGGAATAGGAATTCACACCAACCAAAAAGTTGCCTCGGTCGAATCCCTTAAAAGTAAAGGTTACAGTGCTGTGTTTCTGAGTCTCGGAGCGCAAGGTGGCATGCAACTTAAAATTTCCGGGGACACCTCTAGAGGAGTCATCGATGCGCTGGAATTCTTGCGGAGCGTGAAATCGGGTTCTCTAAAGCAATGTAAAGGAACCGTCGTTATCATTGGCGGCGGCAATTCCGCTATGGATGCAGCACGTACTGCACTCAGGCTTGGAGCCAAAGAAGTGAAAGTTATTTATCGGCGAAGCCGAGCGGAGATGCCGGCACACGATCTTGAAATTGAGGAAGCTGTAAAGGAGGGGGTCACGTTTGAGTACCTGGCAGCGCCCACTAAAATTGTTTCGAAAGACGGACAAGTTCGTAGCCTCATTTGCCAGCGAATGAAGTTGGGTGAGCCGGATGCAAGCGGACGCAGAAAGCCCATAGCTATTGAGGGAACTGAATTTGAGACGCCTGCTGAGATGATGGTTACGGCAATCGGCCAGGTGCCCCTTCTTGAAAAAATGGCACCTTCTCTAAAAATGACTCCGAGTGGCTGGATCGAAACGGATCCGATAACCCTTGAAACGACTGAGCAAGGGGTTTTTGCCGGGGGTGATGTGGTCACCGGTCCCTCAACGGTTGTGGATGCGTTTGCCGCTGGAAAGCGTGCCGCTGAGTCCATCGATCGATATTTGGCTGGTTCGGATATGCGCTTGGGAAGAGACCAACTTCCTTCCGTGGCTGGCGCTCCTGATATAAGCAAAACGCCGCTTGCTAAACGTGCTGAACCCGCCAGGCTGGATGATGCAACGTCTAAAGCAAGTTTTGCCGAAGTGATTTCCACTCTCACGGAAGCGCAGGCGATTACAGAGGCGAAACGATGCCTCGCTTGCGGGGTTTGCTCTGAGTGTCTTGAATGCCTGATGAAGTGTGAAGCTGCTGCGATTGATCACAACCAGCTGGATGAGATTGTCGAGGTGAATGTCGGTACCGTGGTCATTGCGACCGGATTTGAATCGTTCAATGCCAGAAAAATGGCAAGATACGGATACGGAAAACTAAAAAATGTGCTTACAGCGCTTGAATTTGAGCGCCTCAGCCACGCGAGCGGTCCAACAGGTGGAGAAATACTGACAGTGGATGGAAAGACGCCCCAATCGGTTGCCATCATTCACTGTGTGGGAAGTCGGGATGAAAACCATCAGCTATCCTGCTCGCGCGTTTGCTGTATGTACTCGCTCAAGTTCGCTCATCTTGTAAAAGAAAAGACAGGTGCCGAAGTCTACAATCTGTACATCGATATGCGCACACCTGGAAAAGGCTACGAAGAATTTTATCGTCGTCTATTAAGTGAAGATGTGCATTTTATCCGCGGCAAGTGCTCGGAAATTACAGATTTGGCTGAGACTCCGAAGGAAAAAGGCAAGCTCTTCGTGCATTGCGAAGATACTCTGTTGGGTGTGAAGCGGCGGATTCCCGTCGATATGGTCATCCTTGCCACCGCTCTCAAAGCTTCCAGCACGGCTCCTGAGATTGCAAAACAGTTTTCTCTGAGCTGCGTACAAGACGGCTTTTTTCTGGAAAAGCATCCAAAACTTGCTCCTGTGGAGGTGGCAACCGACGGCATTTATCTTGCTGGAGCGTGCCAGGGGCCGAAGGATATTCCGGACTCAGTAGCTCAAGGCGCGGCGGCAGCCGCCTGTGCCCTTTCTTTGATGGACCGGGGGAAGGTAATCATCGAGCCTATTACCTCTCACATTGATGCAAAACTATGCAGTGGCTGTCAGGTGTGTGTACAAAGTTGTCCCTACGAGGCGATCGTGTACCGCGCAGAAGAAAACAGGTCCGAGGTCATCGAAGAGTTGTGCAAGGGATGTGGCACTTGCGTGGCCGGCTGTCCGTCTGGAGCGGCCAATCAAAACCATTTTGAAAGAAACCAAATATACGCTGAATTGGAAGGTGTCTTGAAAAGGCATACAGCCAAGATCGGTGTGAAACAATCGTCCGGTTTCGGTTCCGATCAAAAGGGAAAACAAACGCAACCAACCTATCAGGATCAAGCGCTATGAATGACCAAATCTTTGTAGAAAAAAGTAAGACCGAGTTCGAGCCAACGATTATTGCTTTTTTGTGCAACTGGTGTTCCTATACGGGCGCCGATCTGGCCGGCACTTCTCGAATGAAATATGAGCCCCACGTGCGAGTCATACGTGTAATGTGTTCGGGGCGGGTCGAGCCCGCTTTTGTTCTTAAAGCATTTGCAGAGGGTGCTGACGGGGTCCTGATCTGTGGCTGCCATCCGGGAGATTGCCATTACCATTCGGGGAATTACAAGACTCTGCGCAGGTACCATCTACTGACAAAATATTTGGAGCAAATGGGCATACAAAAAGATAGGTTCCAGTTGAGTTGGGTAAGCGCCAGCGAAGGAAGACTTTTCGCAGATGTCGTGAATACAATGACGCACGTGTTGCGAAAACTGGGGCCAAGCCCGATTCGTGAAAATATAAGGAACTTAGCTTGATTATTTTCCAGGAGGTACTCTATGGGGACAGAGAATAAGCCGAAATTAAAAGTCGCCATTTATTGGGCTTCGGCCTGTGGTGGTTGTTGCGTATCGGTACTGGATGTCCATGAAAAACTTCTGGATGTGATTGCTTTAGCCGATATTGTTTTTTGGCCGATTGCAATAGATGTGAAATATAAGAATGTTGAAACGATGCCTGACCGATCGATTGATGTTTGCTTATTCAATGGGGCAATTCGAAATAGCGAAAATGTTGAAATGGCAAAAATGCTTCGTCAGAAGGCAAAGGTGTTGGTGGCTTACGGTTCCTGTGCGCACTTGGGTGGAATTCCCGGCCTTGCTAACTTAAAAACAAAAGAGGAAGTATTCCGACGTGTCTATGAGGAGAGCGAATCGACTGCCAACTCCGATAAAATTCGCCCTCAAACTCACATCAAAGTTCCGGAAGGGTCGCTGGAGCTTCCGGAATTCTACAACGACGTTCGATCGCTGCGACAGGTTGTTCCTGTGGATTATTTCCTGCCCGGATGTCCGCCACAAACCGAACGATTTGTTGAAGTGTTTTTGGCTATTGCTAAGGGAGAGACGCTTCCTCCGCCTGGATCGATTGTGGGTGCGTGTGATAAGGCGCAGTGTGAGTCCTGCAGTCGCACACGAACTGAAAATAAATCCGTTAAGTCTTTCCACCGCCCCTGGCAAATCAAGGATGATGGCGTAAGTTGCTTTCTTGAACAGGGAGTGGTTTGCATGGGGCCGGCCACTCGTGGGGGATGTGGCAATCGTTGCATACAAGGTAATTTCCCCTGCACAGGCTGCTACGGTCCGACTGCTGAGTCGCCGGATCCGGGCGCGGGCATGATGTCGGCAATCGCAACCATAATGGATGCGAGCGACCCTGTTGAAGTGGAAAAAATGGTCAATCAAGTCCACGATCCTGCTGGAACTTTTTACCGATACAGTGTGCCGAGTTCTATTTTGCGGAGGGCTTTACGATGAAGCGCTATACAATCGATCCGATTACCCGCTTGGAGGGGCATGGAAAGATAGAAATTTTTTGCCGGGACGATGGCGAAGTGGAAAATGTTTATTTCCAAGTCCCAGAACTCAGAGGATTCGAAAAATTTTGTGAAGGCCGCTCTGTAGAGCAGCTCCCCATCATCGTGTCTAAAATCTGCGGTGTGTGTCCGGAAGCCCATCACCTGGCTTCTGCAAAGGCGGTGGATGCGGTATTCGGAATGCAAGTCTTGCCAGCTGCGAAGAAACTTCGGGAGCTGCTCTACTGTGCTCATTATGTTCACAGCCACATTGCACATTTTTATGCGTTGGCAGCGCCCGATTTTGTTGTGGGACCCACCGCAGATCCGGCTGAGCGAAATGTCCTGGGTGTGATAGGGAAAGTGGGTGTGGAAATCGGCACTCAAGTTCTCAAGCACCGGAGGTATGCACAAGAAATCCAGGCAGCCCTTGCTGGCCATCAGACCCATTGTGTGATGGCGGCTCCGGGAGGAGTCAATCGGGCGCTCAAGGAAGAACAGCGAAAGGAATTTGAGGAGAAAGCAAAAAGTTGTCTTGAGTTCTCTAAATTTTCAATGAAAATTTTCAATGACGTCGTGCTTGGAAATAAGCAGTACGTAGATATTATCCTGAACGGCCCTTATTCCTTGAAGCTCCATTCAATGGGGACGGTCGATGAGAATAATCATGTCAACTTTTATGACGGTAAAATCCGAGTTGTCGACGTAGAAGGTAAAGAGCTGCATAAGTACGAAGCAAGAAATTATAGAGAGTATGTTGCTGAGCATGTTGAGCCCTGGAGTTACTTAAAATTCCCTTATCTCAAACAAAAGGGATGGAAAGGGTTTTGCGACGGCGTGGATTCTGGAGTGTATCATGCCACGCCCCTTGCTCGGCTGAATGCAGCCGATGGAATGGCAACCCCGGTCGCCCAAGAAGAGTACCAAAGGATGGTGTCTACCCTGGGCGGCAAACCTATCCACGCCACGTTGGCCATGCATTGGGCGCGTTTAATTGAGCTGATTTACGCGGCTGAAAATTTGTGCAAGCTTTGCGGTGATCCCGAAGTGACGGATCCTCACGTAAAAGACATCCCCACAACCACTCCGTCCGAAGGCGTTGGTTGTGTCGAAGCTCCGCGTGGAACTCTTACACACCACTACTGGACAGATTCTGATGGCCTGGTGACAAAGGTCAATATTATCGTCGGAACGACGAACAACAATGCTGCAATCTGTATGTCTCTGAAGAAGGCAGCCCAAGGGGTGATCAAGAAAGGGGTCAAGGTGGATCAGGGTATTCTGAATATGGTAGAGATGGCTTTCCGAGCATACGACCCCTGTTTTTCCTGTGCCACCCATAGTCTCCCCGGTCAAATGCCGCTGGTATTGAATTTTAGGGATCTTGAAGGAAATATTCTTCGTTCAGTTCGAAGAGACTAAAGTGTGCGAACAGAAGAAATTCTTAGTGTTGGGAATCGGAAATCCGATTCTAAGCGATGATGCCATAGGTATTCGTTTAGTAGAGGACTTAAAGGCGATGTCATGCAACCCAGCTATTCACTTTAAAACGGCTTCAGTCGGGGGATTGGCAATACTCGATCAGATCGAAGGCTACGAGAACGTGGTTTTTGTTGATGCAATAAAAACAGCACACGGTAAACCGGGTAGTGTGTACGAGTGGGATGTATTGCGGTTTGCCGATTGCGGGCATCTTTCCAATTTTCATGACATTTCTTTTCCCACAGCTATCGAGCTCGGAAAAAAGATCGGGTTGAGCATGCCTAAGAATATGACCGTGCTTGCCATAGAAATTGTTGAAGATAGAGTGTTTAGTGAAGGCTTCACTCCTGAAGTTGAATCACAGTACGAAACTATTTTTTCAGACGTAAAAGACAGGGTGGGTACCCTGACCGGCCAACACGAAAGTTTCTATGCCAAGTGAGCTTTGGGCACTTGCAATGACCGCAGTTTCGATAGGCTTTATCCACACGTGTGCGGGACCGGATCATTACCTACCCTTTGTCGCATTAGCGAAAGCACGCAAATGGACCGGAAATAAAACTCTTTTGCTGACATTCGTCTGCGGAGCGGGGCATGTGTTCGCTTCGGCGGTTCTCGGTGCGGTGGGCGTACTGCTCGGATTTGGAGTCGCAAAATTACAGAAAATTGAAACCTATTGGGGAAACATTGGGGCGTGGGGGCTGATTGCATTCGGTCTGCTTTATTTTGCGTGGGGAATAAAAAGAGCGGGAAAAATGGAACATGAACACGTTTTCAAGCTTTCTCCCTGGGTACTTTTTATTATTTTTGTATTGGGTCCTTGTGAACCTCTCATCCCGCTTCTCATCTATGGAGCTGCCAAGTTCGGATTTTATGGCGCGAGTTTGACCTTTTTGTTGTTCGCCTGTACGACCGTTCTGACTATGCTGGCTGCCGTGCTTGCAGCATTAAGGGGAGTTACCCTTTTGCCGACATTCCATCTTGAGCGCTATTCTCATGCCCTTGCTGGTGCCGTTATTTTTGTATCGGGTTTGGTCATTCAGGTGGGCTTCTGAGCTTCTGAATCAATTCTTTTCTTCAATTTCAACTAGCCGACGGATGGTTTCAACGGTTATGGGAATGGTTACCGGCTTGCCATTGATAAAAACAGCGGGAGTACCTTTGATATTAAGGCTGTCACCCTGGCGAATGTTGTCGCTAATGTGGCTCAATGATTTTTCATCCATCAGACATCTGGATATTTCATCAGTAGAGAAGAGAAAGCCCAGATTTTTCGTCAACGCATCAAAATCCGATGCAAGTCGAGATGCATCACTGGAACTAAATATGAAATCATGAAACTCCCAAAATCTCCCTTTCCGGTTTGCACAGGTTGCAAGGCGGGCAAGTCGACAGGCATTAGGGTGGACCTGGTAGGTAATTGAGGGGTTGCAAGAGGAGTCCAGTGGGTAATGTTTAAAGACAAAAAATATTTTATCCTGAATAGCTTTTAACGCAGTTTTTAAAGTGAAGGCAGCTTTTTGACAATGGGGGCACTCGAAGTCGCTAAATTCAACAATCCTAACCTTGGAAGAAGGATTGCCCAACGTGCCATCTTCTTCTTTCCATTCAATGTTTTTGGTGGGAGTTTCTTTCCACTGATTGAAAAACTGTTCAATGGCATTGTTTACGAAAGCGTACGTGTGGGCTTTAAGCCGGATTGCTTGAGGTAAGAGCAAGACGGAGGTCACAAAAAACACCATTGCCAACGACGCAGACCATGCGACATTGGGCGAAAGTCTGGGAACTTGCCAAGGCGGCCACTGAAAGGAGGCCTTGATTCGGGTTGCTAGCGCTCCTACCACCCCGTTCATTTGGACGATAGTTGTCAGCACCAAAATACTTGCCACATAGGTGAGCACACAAAAGAGACAGAACGTTTTCAGCACAAACAGCTGAATGCCAAATAAGTAAAGGTCATAGACAAGAGCCGGTAACACGAGCCAAGCAGCCAAGTTTTGCGTCAGGCGAAAGTTTTTGTCCGAAGGTGGAGCCACACTGCCCAGCATAAAAATGAAAAAGTAAAAAATGGCTCCAAACAAGGATGTGGGAAGGCCAAAGACCTCTGCGTAAGAGCTGACATTTACGGCATCACAATCCGCAAAGCGGCCCATGGCACAGAAACTTGCGCCGTCTTGGATTCCAGTAGTCAGTCGGGTATGCTGGATAAGCAGGTAGATGCTCAGGGCGGCTCCAGCAAGGCAGGAAATGAGCTGAATAGGGTAAGAGATGTTAGTTTTCTTGGTTTGATTCACGGCTAGATTATCCAGTAAAGAAAGTGGGCAGGCAAATTGAAATCCATAGCAGAAAAGATTAGGCCCGAGGGTCCGAACCTAGAATGGAACGAGTTAGAAAAAATAGTCCGTACCATTGCAAAAGAACAGAAAGAGTCCAGCCTGGAAATCCTCAACGATATTTTCAGAACTGCGACCAAGTTGGCAAAAGAAAGTCCCGGGACTCTTAATCTAAAAATTGTTTCGACCGTTTTAAAGGAGCTGCGCTACTCCTTTAAGGTGTTTTCCCCTTATCGGGACATTCCCAAGATAACCATCTTTGGTTCGGCCCGTGTTTCCCCTAAGGATCCCAACTATCAACTGGCTAAGGAATTTGCTGAAGAGGCTGTCCGAAGTAATTACATGATTGTTACCGGTGGCGGACCGGGGATCATGGCAGCTGGCAATGAAGGGGCTGATGGCAAGAGTTTCGGATTGAATATCCGATTGCCTCTCGAACAGACCGCCAATCGTTTTGTCAGTGAACAAAGTAAACTAATCCACTACAAGTATTTTTTCACTCGGAAGTTATTTTTGGTGAAACTCGCTTCGGCCTTTGTGTTGTTCCCTGGCGGAATGGGTACCTTCGATGAGTTGTTTGAAATCCTGACCCTGTTGCAAACGGGTAAGACCAATCCCATGCCAGTCCTGCTACTGGAGACTAAAGGATTTGCATTTTGGAAGGGCTTTAGGGAGTTTTTGGAAAAGCAAGTGGTGGCACGGGACTTTATTTCCCAATCCGATCTGTCTCTTTTTCGTGTTGCTCATTCTGCAACAGAGGCAATGGCTCATATTAGGCATTTTTATCGGGTGTTTCACTCAATCCGCTATGTAAAAGACAAGCTCGTCATCCGTTTAAAGTTGCAACCGTCACCAAAAATTTTGACACAGCTGAATAAGAAATTTTCTTGTTTGGCGACCGATGGAGTGATAACGCTCAGTGCCCCACTTCCCGAAGAAAGTAATGAGCCTGAATACAAGGATCTTCCGCGACTTGTTTTTAAGTTCGATAGGAAAGATTACGGCGCGTTGCGCTATCTCCTCGATTTTGTGAACGATGAGGCGTGACACGCCTCTGTAGTATTGAGTTATAATAATACTGCTACTGATCCTCACACTCACTTATGCCACAAAAAATACAGTGTCTCATTTTTCCGGATATTTTGCCTTGGGAATGGGCAGCCGTTGAGCCTATTTTGAACTGTTTGGGGGCTAAGTACCACATAGACAAGAAGGAACTCTCCGAGTCAGACAGGGCATATTTCCGTCATCAACCAGCAAGTGCGAACAGCGACATTTACTGGGTTTTTTCCAAACGTTGGACCGAAGCAGCACGATTCTTGGCCTTGTCCAGAGCCCCTGGCAAAGTCTATTTCTCACTTTTTTCAAATGCCCATCTGCCCGCTGCAAGCTTTCTGAAGCTTTTTTGGCGCAAGTTGAAGCCCCAGGTTTCTTCCAAAGTACATTTAGTGGCCCACAGCCCTCTAAATAACAGGTTTTTCCGGGAAATCATTTCTATCCCTGATCAGTCTATTTCCTTGCTTCCGCTTTGCGCTCCGAAACTTGAAGGTACTGAAGAAAAAATGGGAGTTTCCCCGCCGGTGGTAGGTACTTTTGCGCCGTTTTTTTCTGAAAGTAACCTCAACTATTTCCTCAGTGTGGCCCATTATGTAAATCAAAAAAATCCTTCAGTTCGATTCAGGATAATGGGTTCAGGACCGCTTTATGGTCACATGGTTCAAACAGTTCGCGAGCTTTCAATGGAAGCCAGCGTCGAAGTGGTTGAGACGGTCGATCTGTCTCTCGTTAGAGATTTGGATATCTTTCTTTATGTGCCATTGCGCAACGAGCATTTCATTCCACTTTGTGCAGCGGCCGCTTGCCAGCTCCCAACGCTCACTAACGACGCACTCGGAATTGAAGAATACGTTCAAGACGGCCGCAATGGGTTTATCGTACCCGTAAACGAAATCAAACCGATGGGTGAGTTGGTCATTCGGCTGATCGAAAATCCTGGGTTACGTTTAGGTCTCGGTCTTGAAATTTCAAAAACTGTCTGCGAAAAGTTCGACGGTCAAACGTTAGCCGGCTATTACGAAAAGCTTTTTAGCTTGGCTGCCACCGATCTGAGTTCCGAAGCTGCATAGCCATGATAGTTCAAAATACAATGGAGAGTTGGCCTCGCAAGGGTTTGTGGATAATTTGTTTGGGCCTGTTCGTTCTATTGCTTTCGGTGATTAGCTGGCGTGTGGCACAAGGGCGATGGTGGCCCAAGATACGGTGGTTTCCTATCGGTCAGATAGAAATAACCAGTGAGTGGCCGCTCAGTGTTTCGGAAGCGCGTTCATGGCTAAATCCGTTGGAGGGAAGAAACCTGTTATTTCTTTCTTCCGAAGAGCTTGTACAGCAGTTGATAGCCAAACCTTGGGTCGATAAGGCAACAATCAGAAAAGAATTTCCTAATCGGCTGGTTGTGGGTCTCCAGACAAAAAAAGCAGTGGCCATCCTGCTCATCCAACAGGAACCTTATTTCCTCAGTGCCGGTGGAGAGGTGATTGAGAAGGCGAACAGCTTTACTTTTCGGGCACTGGATTTACCCATCGTCACGTGGTCCAAAGTGTCCCAACGTTTGTTTTGGGACTTGTCCGAAGTGGTTAATCTCCTCCAAACTCTGAGAACTGAGTTAGGTGCCCGGTTTTCCATTTCTGAGCTGGTGTTGGAGGCCTACCCCTATTTCAAGGTTTTCTTACATTCGCCTAAGGCAGCTGCCGTCTTCAGTTTTGAGAATTTCCGAAGTCAAATTCCCTATCTGCGTACCCTGTTGCAGAATCCCCCGCTACAAATAGAGAAGCCCAAAATCATCAACATGGTGTTTCCGAAAAAGGCTATCGTCAGTCTTTCTAGTGCTCTGACCGGGAAGAAATGACACCCATTAAGCAATAGTTCAAAAAAACTGTTGTAAAATCGCCTATTTCGAACTAAATTTGGTTTTAATGGCATTGGATTGTGGCGTTACAGTTCACATTTCATTGCCTAATCATTTCTAGTCTTAACGGGTACTACACAAAAGATTTAACAGGAAGGCCTTTATGGCTGTCTTAAAGAAGGCACTGAAGCGTTCGGATACGATCGTTGGGGTTGATTTTGGAACGACGAAGATTTGTGTCGTCGTCGGCCAGCTCGGCTCTGATGGTCTAAACATCGTTGGCATTGGGAAGCAACCATCATTGGGTATCCGCAAGGGTATCGTTGTTAACATTCCTTCCACTGTGCAGGCAGTGAAAAAGGCGGTTGAGGTTGCAGAGCTGATGGCAGGATGTGAAGTGGATACTGCATGCGTGGGAATTGCCGGGCATCACATCAAGGGATTTAACAGCGGTGGCGTAGTCGCAGTAAAAAATAAAGAAGTAACCGCTGCAGATGTTGAACGGGCGATGGATGCTGCTAAGGCCATTGCGATCCCATTGGATCGCGAAGTGCTACACGTCATACCGCAAGAGTTCATTCTCGATGATCAGGACGGCGTAAGAGATCCCTTGGGTATGGCGGGGGTCAGACTGGAAGGAAAGGTTCACATAGTAACAGGTGCCGTTTCTTCGGCACAAAACCTCGTGAAATGCGCAAATATGGCCGGAATCAATGTCTCAGACATTGTTCTTGAACCTCTGGCTTCCGCCGAAGCGGTTCTGACTGCCGATGAGAAAGAGTTGGGAGTCGCTTTGGTGGATATCGGTGGAGGAACAACAGATATTGCACTCTTTGTGCGTGGCAGTGTTGTCCATACGAGCGTGATAGCGATGGCGGGAAGCCACGTCACTAACGACATTGCGGTTGGATTGCGGGCCTCCATTCAAGATGCCGAGAAGATCAAGATCAATGCTGGATGCGCCATGGGCTCCCTCATTCCTAACGAACAAACGATCGAAGTGGCGGTGGTTGGGGGTCAAAAATCAAGGGAAGTTTCGCGTTCTGTATTGAACAAAATAATCGAGCCGAGAGTCGAAGAAATCTTTTCGTTGGTGAATCGCGAAATAAGTGCCAGCGGTTATAAGCATCTTCTTTCCGCTGGGGTGGTGATTACGGGTGGCACTTCACTATTGGAAGGGCTGCCAGAAATTGGTGAGTTCATTCTTGAGATGCCGGTGAGAAGAGGGTTTCCTCAAGGCGTTGGGGGTCTTACCGATGTGGTGAGTTCGCCTATTTATTCTACGGCGGTCGGACTTCTAATGTACGGAGTGAAAAATCGGTCTCAAGTTAGATTTAGGGTAAAAGAAGAAAATGTTTACTCAAAAGTGATGGGTCGGATGAAAGTTTGGTTAGGTGACGTCTTTTGATTTTAAAGTTCGGGGTTAACCCGGAATGATATTGAGCGACATCCAAGGAGGATAGCATGTTTGATATCGTCGAAAAAGAAACAACCCAAGGGGCAAAAATCAAAGTCATCGGTGTGGGCGGCGGTGGAACGAATGCGATTGCAACGATGATTACCCTGGGCCTCGACGGCGTGGATTTTGTTGCAGCCAATACAGATGTGCAGGCTTTAATGGCAAATCCCGCTCCGAACCACATACAACTGGGCACGGAACTGACTAAAGGGCTCGGAGCGGGAGCAAATCCAGAAATTGGTAGAAAGGCGGCACAGGAAGACAGTGCAAGAATCGCCGAGATGCTTCGCGGCGCTGATATGGTATTCATCACTGCAGGAATGGGAGGGGGAACGGGTACCGGCGCTGCGCCTGTGATTGCGAATATTGCCAAGGAGTCCGGCGCTCTTTCCGTGGCAGTCGTTACAAAGCCATTTAATTTTGAAGGTAAGCGGCGTCGCAAGAATGCGGACAAGGGTATTCTTGAACTCAAAGAGGCGGTGGACACTCTTATCTGCATTCCCAATCAGCGGCTTCTATACGTTGCTAACGAAACGACTACTATGCTCGATTGTTTTAAGAAGGCTGACGAAGTTCTTTATCAGGCGGTGAAAGGCATCTCAGATCTTATAAACATCCGTGGACTGATTAATCTGGATTTTGCGGATGTCAGAACTGTAATGTCCAATAAGGGGATGTCGTTAATGGGAACGGGTCTTGGAACCGGAGAAAACAGGGCTATCGAGGCGGCTCGGAAGGCGATCTCTTCACCGTTACTCGAAGATGTGTCGATCAACGGAGCGACAGGTATCATCATTAACATCACCGGTGGCCCCGATCTTACATTGTTTGAAGTCAACGAAGCCTCTTCGCTCATTACAGAGGAAGCCCATGAAGATGCAGAAATAATATTCGGTTCTGTTATTGACGAGAATCTTAAAGATGAAGTGCGGGTCACCGTCATTGCGACTGGGTTTAACCCGGTGGTATCCCAAGAGACTGCTGAAATAAGCCGTGCAGCGAAGGCGCAGCAGGAAGCGGTTGCGACCACCTCGACAACTCCGAGTATTCCCGCAGATGTGAATCTCGTGGGTACACCGATACAGCAAACCGATCCGCTCGCCTCTGAATTGAGAACTGCTAAGCAGCTTGCCCGTGAGATAGGGAAAAAGTTCTTTGAAACAGAAGAATATGATATTCCCACGTTTCTCAGGCGGCAGCACGATTAGCGCGGTTAGACAGACAGAACACACGTTTTAACAAAGAGCACAACCGGAATACTTTGAGCCGGTTCTCCGAGTCGCTTATAATAAACGTATATTGGATGGGTTTGTATACCTGAGTGGGGAGGGGAACTATGAGAACGTGGATGATTACAGTGGGTGTATTGTGTTTATTTCGACTACCCGCGATGTCCGCAGAACGTAAACATGCCCCTAACAATCTAGGTGAAACCAGTCGCCAGACGAGTGAGCAATCCGAGCCCACCATCATTGAAGGCGATCCGGCAGATGTGGTCGAGCTTGTTAAAACGATCGAGTTGTTTAATTCTACCCAGGGTCTCCCAACGCACACCAACGCTGCGGGTGAAGTCTCTCCTACCGAAGTTCAGTAAGTGACTGCTTCAGCGCTCCCTGCTATCAACTGGTTAATAACCACTCCTCAAGGGGCATAGCTCGAACGCGTCCGAAATTGAATTGGGACACTTTTGTTAGAACGGTAAGCCTTTGCGGTTTTGGGACAGTTTTCTCAAACCACGCAAATTCGCCTGGGGAAACCGTATTTTGGTATTTTACCTCAATCATCGGTGGTACAAAGTCGATTTCACGCTTGCCACTCCAATAACCCAAATCCGGGTGTTTTTGTATGAGCTCCTGACAGACGACAAGCTCGGCCACGGTTCCCATCGTTTCTGTTCGGGTGTCTATCGCCATCCACTGGTTCGCGTACAGACCCGATGATGCAAACATATGGTAGAGAAACGGGTCAATTGGATAGTATTTTTTATTCTTTCTCGGTGAGAGTATTTTATGAACGGGATCGAACCACGGAACTTCGTTGAGGGCAAAGCACAAAACCAACAGCTCAAGGTATTGCCGTGCAGTTTCGTTGGAAGTGATTCCCATTTCACGCGCCAACTTGTTTTGGGAAACGCCACTCGTTATACGCGGAACCAATGCATGAAGGATGTGACGGAGCAGCACTTCGGATTTACCACGTTTCAATAGTTCACCTTTAAGCCAGCTCCAGTAAATCTCACCTACATAATCCGGAATAGCCCCCAGTCTCAGATACTCGTTAACCGCCCAGGGAAAACCGCCAACTTTAAAATATGTCTCAAGATTCATCTTTTTGTGCACGTGGCGATAGGATGCCGGAACAAGATGGATGTTGGTTACGGCATTTGTTCCACGACGTCCCGGAAAAAATTCCCCTCCTTCCCTTAACGTCATGGCGGATGAGCCGGTGTAAATAACCTTCACTTTTTCGAGTGAGCCCCTGTCGGCAAGAAGTTTGAGGGATCGATGCCATTCACGGATGGCAGTGATTTCATCAATCAAAATCGCCGCTGGTCTCTCGGATGCCAAAAAAGCGGTGAGAGTATCGAGAAGCTCCCGCCAGGTTTCAAAGGCATCCCCCTCGACAATCACCACTCTATCCGGTGCAAATTTTCTAAGTTGTTGCTTCGCAAGCAGGCGAAGGAGGGTGCTTTTTCCGACCTGCCGGGGCCCCAGCAGACCAAAGATTCCGAATCCGTCAGGGATTTTCTCAAGCGCAGCATCTAAATGCGGAAGCCGAAAAGGAGCTCTTTCTAACTGCTTTAGCTTCGGATCAACGGTCTCCCACCGTTCTATTGTAGTCCACGGTTGGTACAACATTATATCTATTAGAT
>JACQOU010000056.1 GCA_016207775.1 Deltaproteobacteria bacterium | reverse complement strand
TCTTAAACTCATTTGATGGTCGGGTTGTGCGTACAGAACGCCGTTCGTTTCGTTCAGCAAGCGTATCGCGTTGGCTACGGTGGTTCGATTCCGGAGCTTTACCACGTAAAGATTGAGCGAGGGGACAATCAGGCGCATTTCTCCGAAAGAAGACCCATTCAAGGCAGCAATATCTGCCGAAGAACTGCCGGGTCGTAATCGGACAATCACTTGATCCTCAGAGAATTGGGCATTCCCTGTTGCTTGCAACTGAATGCTTGCAACAAGAGACAGCCATACGCCCGCCAGCAAGAAAAGATGAGCCATTTTTTTCTCCTAGTCTTGTTATGATTTATGAAACGAGCGTCCCACCAACCGTTGAAAAGCTTAACAAAAGAAAAAGGGCGTTGAGGAAATTCAAAATAATTCCGTTAACCGTTGTTATACCCCCGGAGTCGAAAGGAAAGTTTTTTAGCCATCTTTTTTACAGACACTTAAACATAAGCTATAAATATTCCGAATGACCACTCTTGTTACCGGCGCGAATGGTTTTTTGGGAAAACATCTCATTAGGCACATTAGTGAGAATTTTCCAGGCGAGCACATTGTCGGCATTGGCAAAGAAGACTTTAATTTTCCACAAATCGAATCTCTTACCATGGACCTCACGGACCAGGCCGCTGTTGCTCGAACAGTCCAAAAGTTCAAGCCCGACCGGGTTTACCATCTAGCTGGAAGCGCACGAGTACAGGATGACCTCGGAGTGCCCGAGTATTTTGCACCCAATTTCTTGACAACGAGCATGCTAATTTCCGCTCTGGGAAAACTCGCACAACCCGTTTCCTTGTTTTTTACCAGTTCCGTTCATGTTTATGGCAATCAAACTGAAACAGTGACGGAAAATTCTCAAGTGCACCCAGTGAGCGCATACGCTTTCACAAAGTATCTGGCAGAAGAAGCTCTCCGAATGGCTATCCATACGTACCCCCACCTAAAAGTTGCAGTGGGGAGGTTATACACCTGCATTGGCCCAGACCAATCAGAAGGTTTTGTGGCAGCCGATCTTTGTAGACGAATCCGTGAGTTGTCCGACGAGAAATCTGCTGTTCTCAATGTGGGTTCCTTATCAGGATACCGCAGCTTTCTGGATGTACGGGATGCGATGCGGATATTCCCGCAGCTTCTCAGTCGTATGGCGCCAAATCGGTTTGACGTTTTCAACATTTCTTCTAAAAACGAGCTGACCATTGCTGAGGTGTTGGAAATCCTGCTTAAAATATCTGGAAAATCACCCAAGATTGAATGCCATGAAGACCAGTTCCCCAATCGCTTTAAAGGCCTTCGAGTGAGTGTCAAGAAACTGGAAGACACTTTGGGAACGCTTGATTTCCGCCCTATTGATTCCACCCTCAGGGACATGTACGAAGGCTCCACCAAAAGGAGTTCAAATGGCCAACGTTGAAAATCTTGTCATTATTGGTTCGGGTCCTGCGGGGTACACAGCGGGCATTTATGCAGCCCGCGCGAACCTTTCACCCGTGCTGTTTGAAGGATATCAGTCGGGAGGCCTTCTTATGTTAACGAGCGAGGTCGAAAACTTTCCCGGCTTCCCCAAGGGAATCGTAGGCCCTGAGTTGATGGGCCTTTTTCGTAGTCAGGCGGAGCGCTTTGGCACTCGTCTGATTGCCAAGAATGTCACGGGCGTTGATTTTAGGACACGCCCGCTGAAGATTTTGATCGACAAGGAAGTCGTACTTGCCAATTGCGCCATCATCAGCACGGGAGCTTCGACCAAGTGGCTTGGTATCGAATCTGAAAAGCGGTTGCTGGGCAAAGGGGTCTCCTCCTGTGCAACCTGCGATGGAGCTTTTTTTAAGGGAGAGAAAGTGGTCGTGGTTGGAGGCGGCGATTCTGCTATGGAGGAAGCTAATTTCCTCACCAAATTCGCATCCCAGGTCACTATCATTCACCGCAGAGCCGCCTTGAGAGCCTCAAAAATCATGCAGGAACGCGCCCTTAAGAATCCAAAAATCAGTTTTGTGTGGGATAGCGAGGTGGAAGAAGTCCTCGGAGATGATGGGGTCAAAGGAGTAAAACTGCGCCATTTGAAAACAGGAGCTACCCAGCAACTGGACTGTGGTGGCGTATTCATTGCTATCGGGCACGAGCCCAATACCGCTTTTTTGCGTGGTCAGCTGGATCTGGATGCAAAGGGCTACATTGTCATGGTCAAGCAACCCACCACGACCACCAGCGTTCCAGGCGTATTTGCTGCCGGTGACGTGCAAGACCCCTTGTACCGCCAAGCCATTACTGCCGCGGGCTCTGGCTGTCAGGCTGCCATAGACG
This sequence comes from Deltaproteobacteria bacterium, assembly GCA_016207775.1. GTDB lineage: Bacteria > Bdellovibrionota > FAC87 > UBA2466 > UBA2466 > JACQOU01. The sequence continues at coordinate 2,616 of JACQOU010000056.1, read as the reverse complement.
CTGAGAGGTACCTCGAAAGCCTGCATGGGTAAGCTTTACCCAGATCCACGAATCTGGGTTTGGTGCACTCAAACGTTAACACCAATCTTGCTCCGTCTTTGTAACCCCTAGCTAATCTCTGTATCGTCCTTGTGTTTGTCGTGCATATTCGCACGGCAGGGGGGGAAGGCCGATGCATGTCTTAGTCTTTATCGCTCTGCTTTTTGTTCCGTTTGCGCAGGCAATGGAAACCTGCGAACAAAGCTTGCCGTCTTATGATTATTCACCAGCGCAGATAACCGAAATCTGTGGAAATGCGCAAAGCGCCTACAAAACGGTAGTGAACGAAATTGCCCGCATAAGGCCGCAAGATGCCACCTTTAACAATACCGTTCTTCGACTTGAAAGCGCCAGTTCGGCCTTGGGAGATCGACTCATACCGGTTAACTTCCTCAAATATGTCTCCACCGATTCCAAAGTGAGAAAGGCCGCCGATGCTTGTGAAACACAGCTTTTCCAACTGCCCGTAGACGTTTATTCTCGCAAGGACCTTTATAACGTGATCAAGGCCTACAAGGATAAAGGCGAGCAGCTCACGAGCGCTGACCAGCTCTTGCTGGATGAAACGTTCTCGCTTTTTAAAAGAAATGGCCTCGAGTTGTCCGTTCAGGATCAACAACTTTTTATTGAAAAAAAGAAAAAACTTGCTGAACTCGAGGCTGAATTTAGCAGCAACTTAGTGGAATACAGTGACCATCTGGATGTCACTCGCGCGGAACTTGAGGGGCTTTCGGAAAATTATATTGGCGGTCTGGAGAAAACCACCGATGGAAAATTCCGGGTCACTCTTGCATACCCTCATTATTTTCCTTTTATGGAAAACGCAAAGAATGCTGAAGCCCGCAAACGGCTTGAGCTGAAGTTTTTTAGGCGGGGAGGCGACCGAAACAGACAGCTGCTTGAACAGGCCATTGAGCTTCGGGGGGAGACCGCAAAACTATTGGGCTATGCCAACCATGCCGAGTACGTGCTGGAACGTCGGATGGCAAAATCACCACACGCCGTGACGACCTTTCTAACCCGACTGGTGGATAGGCTCAAACCAAAGGGAATGGAAAACCTGCAAGAGATGTTAGAGGCAAAAAAACTGGAGCTTCACAGTCCGGACGAGAAAGAAATCTATTCGTGGGACTGGAGATATTATGAAAATCTATTGCGGAAAACAAAATATCAGGTGGATAGCCAACTTGTTAAAGAATATTTCCCGTTACAAACCGTCATAGAAGGAATGCTCGAGATCTACCAAACATTGCTGGGAGTGACGTTTGAAGCTGTTCAGGGAGGACCTGCTTGGCACAAAGATGCGCTTCTCTATAGGGTAATGAGAAACAGGAAAAACATCGCTTATTTTTATTTCGATCTATTCCCCAGAGAAGGCAAGTACGAGCACGCTGCTGAATTCCCACTGGTCATCGGTTACGAGAAAGATGGCTGTTACCAGAAACCAGTCGCTGCCATTGTGGCCAATTTCAACCCGCCATCGCCTGGCACGCCCGCTTTGCTCGAGCATTCCGAGGTTGTTACGTTCTTTCATGAGTTCGGTCACATTACTCATCAAGTTCTCACCAAAGCAAAATATGCCACCTTTTCAGGAACCAGTGTGAAGACTGATTTTGTTGAGGCACCCTCTCAAATGCTTGAAAATTGGGTATGGGAAAAGGGGCCGCTCCAAAAACTTTCGGGCCATTACCTGGATACGAGCAAGAAGCTTCCCGATGAACTTTTGGATAAGATGGTAAAGGCAAGGCTTCTGAATGCGGGAATTAAGAACTTGCGGCAGCTTTCTTTCGGACTCATCGACATGACTTACCATACGACAGAACATGTTGATTCAACGGAAATCTATCAGCGCTTCATTCGAGACGTCATGCTCATCCCGCTTCAGCCCGATGCAATCCCTCAGGCGAGTTTCGGACATCTCATGGGAGGATATGACGCCGGATACTACGGATACATGTGGTCGCTGGTTTTCGCTCAGGACATGTTCGCGACGCGGTTTGCGAAAGAAGGCCTTCTTAACCCTGTGACCGGTGGCGATTACCTTAAGTGGATATTGGAACCAGGCGGCACAGAAGATCCCTCGATACTTCTTAGAGGGTTTCTCGGTCGCGAACCAAACGAAGACGCATTTCTAAAAAGCTTGGGGTTATAAGCAATCTCGCAATAACAATAAAACTCTAAGCTTCTAGCCAAAGCTTACAGAAACCGGTGTAGTTTTTTGCAATCTGATCAATCGCCTGCTCGCGGGAGAGTTTACCTTCCTGAAAGCCTTTTAACGGTTCCCAAAAAACAGTTCGGCCGACTGCAAATCCAATCACTCCAGGTACGTTTTTTCCCACTTTGAGCCATTCACGCACCTTTGCATCACTTTCCCCGCGGCCCAGCACAATACAACCGACTTTATCTCTTCCATCAGCCTTCGCCGTCTGGCATACCTTTGCGCAGTCTTCTTTTCGATCAAGGCCTTCCAACTTCCAGACATCGGGCTCAACACCTGCTTTTCTCAGCTCCTCAATCGCCGAGCACATTAAACGTGGCCTCATCTCGACATCATAAACCTTCTTGTCACCCTTACAC
>JACQOU010000063.1 GCA_016207775.1 Deltaproteobacteria bacterium | reverse complement strand
ATATATAAAGTCACTGAAAGCATTGTGCGCCAGCAAATGGATTTCTTTGAGAAAGGGATTGCCTATCTGAAACCAATGGTTCTGCGGGACGTCGCCAATGATATTGGGATGCACGAATCCACCGTGAGCCGGGTCACAACCAACAAGTATGTTCACACCCCGAGAGGGATATTTGAGCTCAAATTTTTCTTTAACAGCGGTATCAGTCGGGTTCATGGATCGGACGTGGCGAGCGAGAGCGTAAAAGAAAAAGTGAAAACCATCATTGCAAGCGAGCAACCGGCGCACCCTTACAGCGACCAAAAAATTGTTGAACTCTTATTGAAGGAAAATATCAATATCGCCCGGCGGACAGTTGCCAAATACAGAGAGATGTTGGGCATCCTCCCGTCCTCCAAGCGTAAGAAGGTGTTCTGAAAACCTTTTGAGGAATACTATGGATCTTCATTTTACTTTTAGAAACCTGGAAGCGACCGAGGCCCTCAAACAGCATGTTGCAAAGAAAATTTCGAAATTCGAAAAGCATGTAACCTACCCGATGAAAGTGCGTGTTTGGCTTGGTCTTGAAAAGGCACTTCATTGTGCCGAAATAACATGCTACGCGGAGCATAAAGAGATTGTAGCAAGTGCAAAGACGAAAAATCTTTATGAGTCCATTGATACAGCTGTTTATAAAATTGAAAATCAGCTACGCAAATACCGCGCAATGAAAAAGGGACACAAATCTGCACATATGGTCGCTCGTCCAACCAATCTTCGAAAGCTAGCCAAAGATGTAGAAGCGGCCGTCCCCCACAGCGACAAACCGAAAAAGTAGGAATACGGTGAGCCCATTTCTGTTTTATGGATAATGACGTCAACGCCGTGCACGTCGTTGGCGAACAATTTGTTCGACCCGCTCTTCGCTAAGTTCTCTAGTCGTCTTCTCCAGTAAAAGTGCCGCAAGCTGCATTGGTTCCACGTTTACGCCGCCGTGCTTACGGACGTTAGCAGTGATCTCCTCCAAAAGCGTGAGGGTTTCGGGGGCAAGGGGAACGAGACGGCGTTCAGTCCATTGCGGATCCGTTGGCCTTCCTCCCCCACCAGGCACACGGAATCTTGCCTGAATGTCGGCCATCAATTGCATTGCACCGAAAAATCCACCAGTGGCCGAAACATTTCCTCTACGTTCAGCGCCGAGTCCCTTGGCAATTACATCCATGTTAAGATTTTTCTTCACGCCTTTATTCCTCCACAAAATCTCGGATGGCAAAATACTCATCACCCACAATTAAACCAACCTCTCCCTGGTGAGCCTCTCGTCCCATTTTTCTGCAAAAAGCTCCAACCTCGGCTAGATTGCGTCCATCCTCAATTTCGACCGGGGTCGTATAACAATGGACAACGACTGGTTCATCCTTGACCAGCATTCCCCCTCGTTCATCATCACGCCAAACCCCCTTAGCTTTCGGATATGCAGTTGCACCTCCGAATACATGACCGAACATCTCGAGGGCGGCATCAACCCAGTGCGGTTGAACGATTGGCGTTGTTCCGTCTCGTTCAACGCTCGGCACAAAGAGAACCACAAGAACACGCTTTCGGCCCCCGGTGAGAAGCGGTCGTTGTCGAGATGGCCTTGTCCGTTTCTTTGCCATATACGATCAATATAGATCGTTTCATCCAACAACGCAAGGAGTAACAAACAGTAAAAAAAAAGGAAGGATGTACCTTTTAAGAGAAGACGAGCATGCTGAGGACCACAATCAGCATGCAAACGACAAGGACCCTGCCTATTGATTTGGCAACCATCGTTCAGTATATCGGCTGATTGCGTCAAAAAGATTAGAAAAAAAAGAGGCCCTTGCCAAACAGCAAGGGCCTCATGAAACAATCACGTATTAGCTTACAGTGCGAATGTAGCACCAGCCAAGAACATGAACATTTTGTTCTTGGTCACGACATTAGCCAATAGCGCACTAGATGCCTGGTCGGTGGTGTTACTCAACCCAAGGACATAGCGTCCATTCAGCAGAATGGCGATCGATGGGTTGACCCAGTACTCCATACCCGCACCAAAACCGAGATCGAATGCGGTTGATTTCACGTTGGCCGACGCATCAGTATCACCGCTCTTTGCCGAAAGCTTGAAGCCAAGAGACGGGCCCACAAAGACATAAGGCATCAATTCCGGTGTTGCGTTGAATTTAGCCTTCAAGTTCACAGGAACTGCCAACCAATTTACGGAAGTTGTTGTAGTAGTGGTTCCTGATGTCGAAGTAAACCCACCAGCCACATACATAAGCTCTGGATTCAAATACAACCATTCATACAGTTGAACATCAGCCGTCGCACCAAAAGAAAGCGACGTGCGCGAACCGGTATCAGCTGTCGGTTCAGATGACACATTCGCCATGCTCAAGCCGCCCTGAATGCCAAGGCTGTATGGGGCCGCTGTCGCCGATAAACTTAAAACTACTGCCAAAAACAGAATACTCAAAAGTCTCATTGAGAAATCCCTCCTTCAATTTTAAAGATATGAGCGTAGTATACGCTGCAACCAATAGCAAGCATTCTGCCAATAAAAACTGTCAGTTGTCAAATACTCTGCCGATTTGAGAAATAAGGAACAAGGAAGCAATCAAATAGGCTCCCGCCCCCTGTCTTAATCCGGAAGTCCACCTCACCCAGCTGTTGGATGATCTTTCTGACACTGGTCAAGCTGTAGAGCGATGCCTGAGCACCGATTTTACCCACAAAATAGGGGGCAATGTGCAACTCACCCGCAATCACCTTGGGATCGCTCATCCCTCGCTTCTTAAGACCAAGGTAGCGTTCAACCAAGCGAAACTGCCGCACAATAAGTGAGAGCAATTTGATCTCGCTCTCGCCATCTCGAACGAGGCGATGGAAGGTTCTCATAGCAAGCCGAGGTTTTTTATTCACCACTTCATCCACAAAACAAAAGACATCGGCAGCAAGAGTTCCCGAAACCACTTCTTGAATATGTCGTAATTCGATCCCATCCTGATTTCCGACGAAGGTGGCGCACTTTTGGACTTCTGACCAGGCAATCGATAGCGTTCGATTCGCATGCAGAACAATCCAGTCCCACGCAACAGGCTCGATTTTTTTTCCGCTCTTTTTTTCGAAATAGGAATGCCACTTCGGCCATTCCCTGTCATAAGGTTCGGCAACCTGAATAACCGCTCCCGTTTCTTCGACTTTTTTGTACCAGGCCTTCCGTTTGTCGACGGTACGGGCAAAAATCAAAAAACACGTGGAGAGACAGGGTTCATCAAAGTAAGCTTGCAAGCGCTGCTGATCTGAGGCGCTTACTTTTTCAAACTGGCTGCAGACAACCAGTCGGCCCGGACTGTCGCCATCGAACAGACCAGGGAGTGTTTGAAGTGCATCGAGTAAGGCAGGACACTCTAAGGTTTCACCATCAAAGGACTCGGTATTAAAGACGGCAGCCGCTCTATCACCGGCAAAGTATTTTATGAATCGTTCCCTAATTTCTCCGGACTGAAAGGGCTCTTCTCCCACCACGAGATAAAAAGGTCTGAATTTTCCGCTTTCCAATTCTCTGAATACTTGCTGGGCCGTCATCAAAATAACTCCACCATGTCATCATACACGTCGCGCATAATATCCCGGGCGATATCCGCATACAGAGACTCGACAATCGATTGCGTAATCAGTCCAGCACTGCTGGGTGCCTCAAAATCGTACGTCCGATTGGCAGGAGTAGCCACTCGACGAAAGCCTGTAAAACTTTGAGACCAGATACGGCCGCCAGTACGCAAATCGTTCAAGGAAAGGCTCAGCACTACCGTTACTCCCATTTCGGTCGGAAGCCTACGATATGGCTGAAGACCTCGAAAACCGGGATCGGTAAACGCTGTGGGCCCCTGATCAATGCGCTCGACCGCGCCTTTAAGCTCAAGGCCAGCCTGACTGCGATCGGCAATAATGACTTCCCTTCGGCTGAGCAGTTCGCGAATAAGGGCATTGGTAAAAACACGCTCAACGCCTGTTTCGTCAGTTCGATTGTCAAAAACCGGAACAAAAATACCTTTCTCGTTAACAAACGACTCCTTAAGACGGTGGCGAAGCGTGTAGCCGCATTGAACGCAGCACAAACAGACGAGTAGCAAAACCATCGTGAGCTGTATGCAATCTCGTTGTAACAACCTATGCAACCACGATATTGGCGAGCCGGCCCGGCACATAAACAACCTGCCTTACCTTTTTTCCTTGAATATGGGAAACAATTTTCGGAAGAGCCAGTGCGAGCTTTTCAATCTCCTGCTGGGTCGCCTGCTTGGTAACCTCCACCCGATCACGAACCTTACCATTCACTTGTACAACAAGCAGAAAGGTATCCACGGCAATCAAATCGGCTCTGAATCCAGGCCAGACTGCGTCTGCTATCAATCCTTTATGGCCCATAGCCGCCCACAACTCCTCGCAAATATGCGGTGAAAAAGGCGCTAGACAAACGACCAGAGATTGCAAAGCTTCATGGAGTACAAAATTTCCACTTGGGGCCGTAAAGGCTTTTTCATCTTCCGATAGCAAACCGTACACTTCGTTCACAAGTTCCATGGCGGCAGAAATGGCCGTGTTAAATTTTTCTGCTTCCAGATCATCGGTCATCTTACGTATCATCCAGTGTGTTTTTCGCCGAACTTTCAACAACCGATCGTCGAAATGAAGCTCGTTCTCAGAAGGCAGGGGACGAGAAAAAATGTCTCTGAATGGGTAAAACAGTCGCCACAGGCGCTGAAGAAATCGGTGGCATCCCTCTACCCCTTTATCGTTCCAATCCAGGTCTTTTTCAGGAGGAGCCGCAAAAAGACTGAACAACCGTGCAGTGTCTGCTCCAAAACGATCGATGATGGAAGCAGGAGTCACGACATTGCCCTTTGACTTGGACATCTTCGCTCCATCTTTGACCACCATGCCCTGTGAGAATTGCCGTGCAAACGGCTCATCACCCGATAAATATTCCCAATCGCGTAAAACCTTGTGGAAAAACCGAGCGTATAGCAGATGCATGCACGCATGCTCAATGCCGCCGATGTAACAGTCGACGGGAAGCCATTGATCGGTTTTTTTCCTGTCAAACGGCCCCTTATCGTAATGAGGGCTGGCAAATCGCGCGTAGTACCAAGAAGACTCCACAAAGGTGTCCATTGTGTCGGTTTCACGTCGAGCAGGCTCATTGCACCGGGGGCAGACTGTATTAACGAAATCCGTTGCCTGATCGAGGGGATTACCCCCCTTGCCCGTAAAACTCACATTTTCTGGCAATGTAACGGGCAAATCCTCTTCGGGAACCGGAACGGTTCCGCACTTGGCGCAGTAGATGATGGGTACGGGAGCTCCCCAATATCGCTGACGGCTAATGCCCCAATCTCGAAGCTTGTACTGGATGGTAAGATTTCCCAGGTTTTTCTTTTTTAGCGCTTCGGCAATCTGTCTCTTGGAGGATTCACTATCCTGCCCAGAAAAAGGCCCACTATCCACCAGTTCCCCTGACTCAACGTACGCCTCGGTCAATGGCTCATTTAATTTTTTTGATTTTGGCACCACCACCGTTCGAATGGGAAGGCCGTGCTGCTTGGCAAATTCAAAGTCCCTTTGGTCGTGCGCGGGCACTCCCATCACAGCACCCGTTCCGTACTCCATCACAACGAAGTTCCCCACCCAGATCGGCACACGTTGATTGCCCAGCGGATGGATACAGTAGCTTCCTGTAAAGAAGCCGGTCTTTGTGGTGGCTTCCTCGCCTGGATTTCGCCTGGCCACTTCTTTCTTCAATTCCTCAAGCTGCTTTTTTTGTTCATCGCCCGTGCACAGGTGGTCAGCTAAGGGATGTGCGGGAGCCAGCGTGAGGAACGTCACGCCAAACAGCGTATCGGGGCGTGTCGTGAAAACTTCAATTGGAATGTTTGCCGAGCTCTCTTTCTTTTTTTCAAGCGGAAAGAGAATCCGGCAACCTTCGCTCCGGCCAATCCAATGCTTTTGCATCTCAAGCACTCGCTCAGGCCACAGACCTCTGAGCTGCTCGTGCCCCGCAAGAAGTTGATCGGCATACAGCGTGATTTTAAGATACCACTGACTGACTTCCTTGGTCCCCACTTCGGAATCACAGCGCCAGCACTTTCCGTCTTGTACCTGCTCATTGGCCAGCACGGTTTCGCAACTGGAACACCAATTGACGAGGCTTTTTTTCTTGTAGGCCAGTCCCTCACGGAAAAATCGATTAAATAACTGTTGCTCCCAGCGATAGTAGTCGGGCAAACACGTTGTCAGCTCCCGATTCCAGTCGTAGCCAATCCCAATCGACCTAAGTTCTTTCTTCATCTGGGCGATATTGAGAATGGTCCATTCTTTGGGATGAACGCCCCGGCTAATAGCTGCATTCTCTGCAGGAAGACCAAAAGCATCCCAGCCGATGGGCTGAAGAACATTAAAACCACGCATTCTTTTGTAGCGGCTGATGCAATCCCCTATCGAGTAATTGCGCACATGACCCATATGGATAGCGCCACTTGGGTAAGGAAACATGCACAAACAGTAGAACTTGGGCCGTTTCTTCGGGTCCTCACTAGGGTCTTTAGCTTCAAAAACTTTTCCTTGCTCCCACGTCCATTGCCACTTGCCTTCAATGGCCTTGGGATCGTACTTTTCAGAAATCATGAATGCATCCATTGTGGGATGCAGTCTAGCTCGACAGAGGTGAGAATGAAAGACGTAGTCATCCTATCAGCGGTTAGAACCCCCATTGGGGGCTTCCTTGGCGCCTTTAAAGATATTTCTGCTCCTCAACTGGCAGCCCATTGCGTCCGGACCAGTGTCGAGCGATCGGGCATTGAGCCGGCGATTATCGATGAATGCATCTTGGGTTGTGTGTTGAGCGCAGGTTTGGGCCAAGCACCCGCAAGGCAAGCAGCACTTTTTGGCGGGTTACCCAATAGTGTGCGATGCACAACAATCAACCGGGTCTGTGGAAGCGGTTTGAAGTCTGTCATGCTCGCTTCTCAAGCGATTCAGTGTGGTGATGCTGACATGATTGTTGCCGGTGGAATGGAAAATATGAGTCGCACACCTTTCTTGCTGGAACGAGCGCGTGAAGGCTATCGCATGGGTCATGGCCAAATCGTTGATTCGATGATTCATGACGGGCTTTGGGAAGTCTATCGAAATTATCATATGGGTCATGCGGCCGAGCTCTGTGCACGAGAAAAAAAAATCGACCGTGTTGCCCAAGATCAATTCGCAGCAAGTAGTTATCAGCGCGCATTAGAATCCATCAAGACAGGTAAATTCAGGAACGAAATAGTAGGGGTGGAAATAGCCGTTCGGAAAGAAAAGAAGATTATCGATACGGACGAAGAACCGTTCAAAGCAAAACTCGATAGAATGGGAGAGTTAAAACCAGTTTTTGATAAGGCCGGCACGGTGACTGCTGCGAACGCAAGTTCCCTCAGTGATGGCGCAAGCTGCTTAGTGGTGGCCTCTCAAGCCACCTGTGAAAAACGTGGTTTAAAACCCATTGCTCGCCTTATTGGCCAAGCAACTTTTGCGCAAGAACCGGAGTGGTTTACAACGGCGCCGGTGGGCTGCATCCGAAAGCTAGTCGAAAAAACGGGAATCGCCCTCTCCCAAGTGGACCTATTTGAAATCAATGAAGCCTTTTCTGTAGTCGCTCTGGCTTGCATGAAAGAGCTTGGACTCAGGGAAGACCGGCTAAACATTCGCGGCGGGGCGGTTGCACTGGGGCACCCCATTGGTGCAAGCGGAGCTCGCATTTTGACGACGCTGATTCATGCACTCAGAGCAGAAAATAAGCGTTATGGAATTGCTTCGATTTGCAATGGAGGAGGAGAAGCATCGGCAGTGCTTGTGGAGGCGCTCTAAGTGGTTGCACAACGACCACTTTTCCGAATAGCTGCCGCTCGGTCCATTGAAAGCAGGCTTGCAAAAAAAGTTTTTACCCACATCGCAAGCCGAAAAAAGAATGTCCCCGGCTACGAAAAATCGGTCGAACGTTTAACTCAAAATCCTACCATGCTGCGTTTGTTCGAAAAAACCCAGTTTCTGGTGTTGCATAAGCAGTTTTCGGAAAGACCAAACTGGCTGGTTGCACAAGCAGTGGGTACTGCGCGCCAACTTGTGGGACGTCTGAGGAATTTACGTTGGCACGATCGGTAGTCATCCATCAATTTCATGCGACTGCATCTTTGGCAGATGCGATTACGCAACACATGCTCTTTATCGACAAATGTTTACGGTCGATTAAGGGCGTACAAAGTCGCATTTTCGCTGGACAGATTAAAGGTGACCTTCCCTCTATCCACCCACTTTCAGATCCCTCGTGGGGTCGCTGTGATCGGTTACTGCTTCATCATTCTTCGGGTAATCCGTATTTAGAAAAAGTGCTTGAGGTTCGAGCACGAAAGTTTTTGGTTTACCATAACATTACGCCTGAATCTTTTTTTCCTCATGATGCCAGGCTTGGGGCTCTTTCTGTACAGGGCAGGCAGCAACTTCGTGAGTTGCGCAATCAGGTCGTCCGTTCTTTCGCTGATTCAAAGTACAACTTGCGTGAGCTCAAGGCACTGGGTTTCCCCGACCTGGGATTGCTTCCGTTACTGGATATCAAAGACTTCAATAAGAAGAGGTACAAGGTGACGGGCAGTGGTCGCACGCTTCTTTTTGTTGGAAGAATTGCCCCTCACAAGGGCCAGGAACTTCTCATTCGAGTATTACATTACCTTGTGAAAACTATCGACAATCGCTTTAGCCTCTTGTTGGTGGGCGCTCAAGATCCCATCTATGTGCGCTATCTCAAGCTATTGAGCCAAGTATTGGGCGTCAAGCAATCGGTTGATATTCAAACGGGGCTGTCCAAAAAGGAACTCGATTCCGCTTATCGCTCGTCGACGGCTTTTCTTTGCGTCAGCCATCACGAAGGATTTTGCATTCCTTTGGTAGAGGCAATGGTCAATCAGTTACCTATCTTCTATCTTCCCAACGCAAGTATTCCGGACACAATGGGGCAAGCAGGGGTACAGCTTAACACAAGAAAACCTCACGAAATTGCTGAAGTGGTCGCAACCACCCTCGAAGATTCAAACGCAGTTGAGTCGATAATCAGGGGCCAAAGCCGCCAACTGGGTACGTTAGCTCGATTTCAAAATCGGGAAACAGTCAGACGTATCTTGAATGAAACCTTGCAACGGGTTTAGTAAACAAATTTTCACAAGTACGCTGTAGTGGTAGAATATTTTGGATGAACCAGCCTCTTTTCTGTTTCTTGCTTTGTGCCATCGTTTCTTCTCAGTGTTTATCTGCGAGTGGTACCGCCTCTGCGGGCACACATCCGCCCATTCCAGTCACACCCGTTTACAGTAAGACAGGGAAAAAAACGATCGACAATTACCGAGCCATCTTTGAATCCAACATAAAAACAGCACATGCAAACAGCTCAGCAGCCCAACGAAATATTGAAAAGTTAGAAATCGAAGTCCGAATACTGAACGAACTGGAAAAAGAGATTAGTACTTTGCAGAAGGAGTACGAGCAATTTCTCGCGAACGCTTTTTCAGAATCGACGAAAAACGATAAAGAATATGAACGCCTTGTCAAATGGGAAGAAGAGCTGGCCAAACGAGAACCGGCGGCCAACATGAAAATGGAGCAAGACCTTTTGCTGAGAGAGAAAATCAACCGTGAGCAATGGCGCAAGGATACTCTCACAAAAGTGGCTCAAGCTCGCGAAGGAATGGCAAATCTAAGAGAGATAGACAAAAAAATAGGGCCTAAAAGAAAAGAACTGTCAGCGGAAATAATCTCTTGGAAGGCAAAGCAAAGCCAGGCCCAAACGATGGCGGAAGAATTTATTGCAAAGAGACAAGAACTGGAAAAACTGGTCACCAAATAATCAACCCACGTTCTGCCTTTCAAAAAGCGATATGAATTGACCATAGCCCTGCTCCTCCAGCTGCTCCTTGGGAATAAAGCGCAGAGCAGCGGAATTAATGCAATATCGCAGGCCTGTGGGGGCTGGACCCTCTTCAAACACATGTCCCAAATGCGAATCGGCCAAGGGAGATCTCACCTCAGTACGCTTGCGAGTAAGTTTTAAGTCCTCACGTTCTATCAAGCGAATTGTCGGTAAGGGTTTTGAAAAACTTGGCCACCCACAACCCGAGTCAAACTTATCGAGTGAGCAAAACAGGGGCTCCCCAGATACAACATCGACATAAATTCCCTGGGCATTGTGACGCCAGTATTCGTTCTGGTAAGGCGGCTCCGTTTCTTCTTCTTGAGTTACTCTAAACTGCAAAGGCGTAAGATTTCGTTTGAGGTCTTGAGCGCCTGGTTTTTTAAAAGAGGGCATGATGATCCCGTATTATCCTTTCGTCGCGCTGTCAAGTAAGGTACCGGAATCACGAAATAAACTCAGCAATTGACCCCCTCTCAGCTGGACAGAATTGCCGCAATGCGCTATAACTCAACTTATCTTAGAAGAATACTAAAATGCAAAAACTGTTTTTAGTTACAATTGCACTGGGAGTTTTGGCGATATCGATGTACTGGCTGAACCAACGGCCCAACCCTTCTCCATCCGTTGCTGAGCCGACCTTGTTGCCCTCCCCCTCCAGTGCAGTGCCTGAGACCGTTCCCCAACGGAGAGAGATTCCTCAGACAACAAGACATCACAAACCCGCCATTCAAAATGAGGCTGAAATTATCGGACGCGCACGACGAAGCTCTCCAGCTGAGGCTTATAAGCTACTTAAGGAGGCTTTACGCAAGAACCCTAACTCCAGCGACCTTCAAGCTGAGATGGGCCGATTTCTCATGGAAGCCAAACACCAGACTAAAGAAGCGATCGCTTACTTCGAAAAATCGATCCGATTGAACCCAGAAAATAGTGATGCATTGGCCGCTCTCGTTGCTGCTTATGCCGAACAGAAAGTCGGTGCGAGCCGCGGAATGGCTTTTTTCAAAGAATTGTTCGAGAAGAACCCTGATCAAACACTGTTGTATCTTGCCATGGGCGACTTACTTGCTCGGGAAGGACACACGCAAGAAGCCATTCGCCATCTGGAAAAAGCAGCCATTGACTCCAGTGACCGGGATTCCGTGGGACCGTATCTAGCCACTCTTTATCTCAAAGTCGGAAAAGCAAAAGAAGCGGCAGAACTGTATCGCAATACTTTGAAAGAGCTTGAACGACGGCACGCCGACAACCGCGCCCGCGGCGTCGCCGAACCGGCATTAGAACAGGAGATCGCTTGGGCCAATCTCGACCTTGCTAACGCACTTCTTAAGAGCGGGAATGATACTGAAGCTGAGCGATACCTGCAGAGAGCATTAGAAAAAAACCCGCAGGACCCCTTCGCAAAAGCGCTCCTGCAGGAGCTTAAGACAATGCGCTCGAGAAAAAAGGAATGACCTCTTCCGGCTGATGAGATTGCCAGCTTCGCTCACAAAGACAGAATTGCTATAATTGCTTTTATGGCTAGAAATGGGATTCTTTGTCTCGAAGGCGACTGGGAAGAAGGCCTGCTTCAACGACGCAGCTTATTACCTGTTTTGCACCTCGTAAGAAGCCAATGGAACATTCCGTTCATTCACCGGACAGCCTCCACTCGCGATGAGTTCCGCAGGGTCATCCATGAATGGCTGAAATTCCGGTATGCATCCTACCCAATCTTGTATCTCGGTTTCCATGGTTACCCTGGGGCACTGGCTATTGGCTCAGAAGAAATTCCCATTTGCGATCTTGCGGAGTTTGCAGGCCGCGGACATAACCGAATCATTCATTTCGGTGCGTGTGATATTTTCAAGGCTCCCAGGCACGTTCTTCGACGGTTTTTGGACATGACGGGTTTCTTAGCGATCTGCGGATTTCGAGATGAGGTCGATTGGCTTCATTGCTGTGCCCTGGAAATTATTATACTCGACCAGCTTTCTCGTCGAAAAATAAGTGGAAGAAACATTCGGGTATTTCAAAAAAACCTGACGTCAATGGCCGGCACTTTGGCTCGCTACTTGAACTTCCAAGTCTGGGATCGGTCAAGTCTGGGATCGGTCAACGCTGCGCGGGTGAACCGGTGAATTCGGCGCGTACTTTGCAAATTTTCTCGCCCGACTGAAAATCATCCAGCCTCATTTCAAACCACAGGATAGAACGATTGACGAGCCCCTCAACATGGATGTGCCGTTTCATTTCATCCACAATGACATCTTTATCGCCACTAAAATCACAGTCCGGTCCCAGCAACCCAACCATGGTTATCCCTGAAAGCGCTCCCTCTCCTACCAGATGCAAAACGGACAGGGTCCCTGTCGGCCCCATTTGAAAGTGTTTCGCCTCATACTGGTTTTCAGAGAGCAGGGTTTTACATTCAGGGCTCGAAGCGCTGATAAAAGTGAAATGACCTTTAAAGATAAGAGGTTTGTGGATTGGATGCCCGCAATAAGGACCGGCAAAAGCACATACTGAAAGAAATACAATGAGAATGGCCTTCATCGCTTGCTAACTCCTCGTGAAAAGATCAATTTCTAGACCATATCGGATGGCAAGCCCTCCCTCAACTGCTGCCTCACCCGAAAAACCACATTCCTTTGACGCGGACTCACAAAGGCGATTCAACACAGCGGGACAGACAGTTAGCTTTAAATGATTCCCTGTATAAGTGAGCTCAGATTCTTTTTTTGTCTGCTCAAGCTTTTTGTCTACAAAGATACTGAATGAAAGAATACCGCCTCCAGGAAAAGCGATTTGCTCGTTGAGTGTTCGTTTCTCCCTGAGCGCAAAAAATTCATCTTCGGATAACCGAAAACGTATCATATTACGAGATAGACGGATGTTCATCCTACTCCCTCACTGTTTTCTGTGATTGAGTTTCTATTATAATTGCGCCTTACAATTTCTTATCCAACAGTAATTTGCAGGGGCGGGGATAGTGATAAACATTATCGATGAGTTTTCTCAGAATGAGATATTCTTCGATGACTCTTTCCTTACTTGACTCTTTAAACCGCTGAATGTCGGTGTCCATACGGCTGGCACGTACCGCCCAAACCTCCTCATCGCGGCCATCATAAGCGTCAAATACCCTCTGCGTGTTTTTCTGGTCGTTGTCGAAGAAGACAATTCCACGTATTTTGCTTTTTGTCTTGTGAATAAGTGTGCGAAGCAATACCCCTTTGTTTTGGCCGTCAGAAAAAAGCACACCCCTTTGATAAACAACGTTTCTTGCGGAAGCCAGCTTAAATTTTTCCACATCTGTTCGTGTTAGTCCAGAAGAGGAGATATCGGAAAGGTCGTAGGGAAGATGAGGCTGAGTATAACCGCTTCCAGCAAGACTGGTTTTAGCGAAATCGATGCCGTTACTCAACAATTCGCGGAAGGTGGCTGAGGCCACTGCCTCTCCGCGAGCGGTAATGGCAATCGTCGATACTCCAATCTTTTGAAGGCGAGCGATAGCTTGAGCCTGATCTTCCTGCACCGGCCTTAACGGGCTTAAAGTAATAGAAATATAAAAAAGACGGAGCAAATCGGGGAGATCGCACGCCATCTTGAGCTCGCTCGCACTTTCTTTAAGAAGGCTCTCCTGCCAATTGAACCAAGGTTCGCTAGCTAAATCTTGCGTTGTCTTGAGAAGAGTATTGTCCAAATCCGAAACAAACAGAACGTTTGCGGCTCCATACTTTCCCGCCATTGCTTCAGCCTTTTCAGCCGCGACCCAAATATTATCCGTTGTGAGTTGCTGAGCACCAAATGCAAAGCATCCCTGGACAAGCATTGCAAACCACATTTTCTTCATTCGTCACTCCTAAAGAATAAATTCCTCTGGAATCTCAGCTATGGTAACGCACCGTGAAAGTCAAGCAGGTAGGTCTCCATTACCCGATCCCTTTCTTAAGGTTCGACCGGGTATGGATAAGAGTGAGGTGACAGAACTTTTTGGAAATCCGAACGATCGCAGTTTCACCGATCAAGAAGAGTACTGGACGTATCGGCATCACGATTTTTTTGCTGATACGGACACAGTGAAAATAATCACTTTCAAACACAATAAAGCTGTTCGGCATCCTCGCATTGCGGGGCAGTCACTTGTCCCAATCGAATTGCATCACTTCCGTGCGAGTAGTCTGCAACTGATACCGTTTTATAGGCTTATCCCAATTTCACGTTTGCCAGAAACTCATGTACGGGCGTCATTTGCACTCCGTCTTTGCTCTTGGGTTGGCTGAGATTGCGTACGATTTGGCACGCCTGCACGGGTTCCGAAAGCTGCGCCTTGAACCGGAACAGGGCTTTGGCGAAGTTATCATCGTTCCATTTGACCTCAACAAGTAGTCGTGGTTTACGGTTTATCGTCACCAGGAAATCAACTTCATCCTTTGATTTGTCCCGCAAGAAGAATAGATCTCCATGCAGGCCCTG
This sequence comes from Deltaproteobacteria bacterium, assembly GCA_016207775.1. Lineage (GTDB taxonomy): Bacteria > Bdellovibrionota > FAC87 > UBA2466 > UBA2466 > JACQOU01. The sequence continues at coordinate 6,868 of JACQOU010000063.1, read as the reverse complement.
TTCGTCCCTGCATAGATCAATCTCTCTAAGGAGGGCTCCAGCAACAACATTCTCTAGCTTTTGCCCCTCGTTTCCTTCCACGGCACCCGTGTCGTAGAAATAGTACTTAGATTCCTTTTTCAAGGATCGCGCAATATTTCTTGAATAAGGACTCACGCGGAAAATGACATACAAGTAACCGAGGATTTCAAGCCAGTGTTTGATGGTGTGTACGGAGACACCCAGCTCCTCAGCCAAAGACGAGTACGAAACAAGTCCGCCGACCCTTTCCCTGAGAAGGTCGATGAGTATCTCAATCGAACGTATCTCGCGTACACGCTCCAAGTCGATGAGGTCTTCACGCAAAATTACATCGAGATGACTAGCCCGCCAGCGTCCGGCTTTGGCAGGATCGTTTTCAAGAAAAGGCTCAGGAAACCCACCAACCTTGAGAATACGGTCCAATGTTTCCTCGGGCTCCATTTGGCCCATCAGTTCCCGTACAGTGAAGGGGTGCAGACGATGACTGAAATGTCGCCCCGCCAGTGAATCTCCCCCTCTGCGGTAGACATCAAGGCGGGCTGAGCCGGTGACCAGGAAGTGAGGCGGTCGTTTTTCCGTATCATACACGCCCTTGATCCAGGATTTCCATTTGCGCATTTTGTGAAGCTCGTCCAATATGACTAGGCTTCGAGTTCGGTCCCATTCAAGTTTATGAATAATTTTTCGGTCGCGTCCCCGATCGTAATTGAGATACTGAAAATCCTTCGCCACCTCCTTCGATAGAGTTGTTTTGCCCACTTGCCGGGGTCCCATGAGCAGGATCATCTTTTTAGTCTTATCTTGCTGAAGGATGGAAAGCTTCGCTCTCTTCATGATGACCATTTTGAACTAGTATTCAAAATGGTCAAGACTTTTTTGAAGTGTGGTTCATTTTGGTCGCACATCCTTTTCACTGAAGGCCCTCGACCATGAGAAAAGGCCGCGCGGCTTCTGTAGCTCTTTTGTACTGATTACATTCCGATATCTTCGGCCCAAAGTTCAGGTTGTTTGGCAATAAACTGCTCCATGAGTTGCATGCATTCTGGTGAGTTAAGAACCACAAGTTTTACGCCGCGACTTTTTAAATAATTTTCTGGCCCCTGAAAAGTCTTGTTTTCGCCAATAATAACCGTTCTGATTTTGTAAAGAAGTACTGCACCGCCACACATATCACAAGGGGACAAAGTAGAATAAAGCGTTGCGTGCGAATAATCGCGGCTTCTCAGTCTTCCCGAATTTTCTATGCAGTCCATTTCAGCATGCAAGATGGTGCTGTTTTTCTGAATTCGTCGATTGTGACCTCGGCCAGCTATTCTTCCATCAATGACCAAAACCGAACCGATGGGGATACCCCCTTCAGCGAGCCCCTTTTGCGCTTCGTCGATTGCTGCTGCCATAAATGGATCCATCGAATTATCTCCTTGCAAGCGTCTCGAAACCCATCAGACATGATAAGCTCTTTGCTGAGACGAGGATACTGTTTTATGAAGCAGATATGTCCTGGCTCCTACCCCCCGAAGGCGGCAAGGTTGGTGGTGTTTCCGTAAGATCCCTCGGACAAAAGATGTGAAGCAGGTTTGTGCTTTAGCAACCGTATGATGAAAGCCTGAAGCTCGGGCTTTTGGTCTGGTGTTTTTAGTAACTGCCGTAACGGATAATTTCTGTTTCCAAAAAGACAGAGCCGTAATTCTCCCCGGCTTGTGACACGAAGACGGTTGCAGGACAGGCAGAAATCTTTCGAGTAAGGTGTAATAATACCTATCGTTCCTGGGTGGATCGGATGGGTATATTCATGGGCTGGTCCCCCGGCGTAATGATAGCTGCCTCGCTTCCAGCCCTCTTCCTCCAGCTTTCGCGTAACCAGCTCACTGGAGATATACTGTTGATCAAAAAATTCCTTGTTCGATTGTGTGCGCATTAATTCGATAAACCGGACACAGAACCCCGTTGATTTAGCCAAGCTGAAAAAAGCATCCAGCTCACTGATGTTGTAGTTCTTCATTAAAACGGTATTAATTTTTATAGAGGGAAAGCGTAGCGATTGGGCTGTTTCAATACCCTCCAGAACCTGGTTGAGTAAATCATGACCCGTCAGCACGAAGAACCGCTTCTGACTGAGTGTATCCACACTCACATTGAGCCCTTCAATGCCAGCGTCCCGAAGGGGGCGAGCAAGTTCACGCAGCCGATAACCGTTCGTCGTTATCCCTAACTTCTCCACCCCACTCACCTTACGAATTCGCGTAGCCAGGTCGATTAGGTCATGCCGCAACGTAGGTTCCCCACCTGTTAAGCGGATTTTTTGGATTCCCAGTTCAGTGAGTGCAGTCACTAAATGCTCAGTTTCACCGCTCGAAAGCGCTGCCGAAGAACACGAGTGACTTCCATCGGGCAAACAGTAAACACAACGAAAATTGCATGCGTCCGTGATGGATAGGCGCAGGTAAGTAAACTGCCGACCCGTTGAATCTTCAACAGGAGTGTTCTGCATTGTTCCGAGCATAATACCACCAGGTAATTCCTACACAGAGTGTGTAATACAACATAAAACCATAAAATGCTGCACGAACATCACCGGTTTTGGCAACCGAATAGCCGAAACTCTTGGGTACAATGAAGGCTCCATAAGCTGCGATAGCCGATATGAATCCCAGAACCGCTGCAGATTCCTTGCTGGCCTCCTGAAGCAGCCTGGCACGCACGGAATCGGGTTGGCCTTGGGCTAGTTGGCCTTGGGCTATCCTTTCTTTTTCCTGCTGAAAAATAACTGGAACCATCCGGTAGGTTGAGCCATTGCCTATCCCCGACATCGTAAACAAAGCAACGAAACAAACCATAAATCCCAAAAAACTCTGCCCTTGGCCTGGCACTGGGTACATGAAGAACAAAACACCCATGGCAGCCACGGTCATGAGGACAAAACCCACTAAAGTAATTCGGGCTCCTCCATATCGGTCGGCAAGCATTCCTCCCAATGGCCGGGCAAGAGCACCGACAAGCGGCCCAATAAAGGCATATTGCAGAGGATTGAGCTGCGGAAACTGAGTCTTTATTAATAGTGGAAGTGCCGCAGAATAACCAATGAAAGAACCGAATGTGCCAGTATAAAGGCATCCGGTGAGCCAATTGTGTTTGCGACGGAAAATGACGGCCTGGTCTTTAAATGAAGCCGTTGCAGTGGTGAGATTATTCATTCCCCATGCCGCTAATGCAGTTGCAAGGATAATGATAGGGATCCAGAACCAGGCAACATTTTGTAACCAAATTAATTTTGTGATATCGCCTTTTGACCACACTTGCGCTTCTCCAAGCGGTACACCGGTCATGTTTGAAAAATCCATCAGCAATACAACTGGAGCAAGGAATTGCACCACACTCACGCCAAGATTTCCAAGACCGCCGTTGAGGCCGAGCGCGGTTCCCTTTTTGGTTCTTGGGTAAAAAAAACTAATGTTCGACATGCTGGAAGCAAAATTGCCGCCACCCAAGCCGCAAAGCAGAGCCAACATGAGAAAAACCCAGTAGGGGGTTTGGGTGTCTTGAACCGCAAGCCCTATTCCTACTAAAGGAAATATTAGGGATGCGGTTGTCACAACCGTCCAGTTTCTTCCTCCGAATATGGGAACCATAAACGCGTAAAATATTCTTAACGTCGCACCTGAAAGGCCCGGGAGCGCTGCAAGCCAAAACAACTCATTAGTGGAAAAACGAAAACCGACATGAGGAAGTTCGACGACAACCGTGCTCCAAACCATCCACACTACAAACGCCAGCAACAGCGCAAAGATAGAAAGGATCAAGTTGCGCCTTGCAATCTTGGCACCCTTATTCTGCCAGTAAGAGTTATCTTCAGGATTCCAATCGTTAATCCAAGCCATAGAACACTCACCTAACGGTTATTTTTTTTCGTAACCTGTCCCCGAGGGCCTGTATCGTTGTTTCCCTGTATACCTTATTGATATGAGCAGATAACTTTTCCCATTCGGGATGCAAGGGACAGGGATTTTTGCTGCTGCATTTTGACCAGCCAAAAAGACAAAAAGAAGGCGTCGTGGGCAACCCTTTTCCAAGAGCGTCGAGAACAACGATGATCGGGCTGCAGAGCACTTCTTCAGCAAGCTTAAAGCCACCACCCCACCCTTTTTCCGCAGATACAATTCCTCTTTTTCTCAGCCTACTGAGAATTTTTGAGAGATAGGTCAAAGGAACACCGGTGGCTTTTGAAAGCTCTTTTGCACGCACTCGCTTGGTACCATAGCAAGCCAGATACGCAACGAGTTGCAGACCATATTGCTCTGTACGGTTAAGCACGAATCGCTCGTTTTTTATTGAGCCACACAACCAGCTGAGGAACACGAAACCCAATAAACCACTCGTCTTTTCCTTCTTAGGACCCTTAACTGACTCAATAGCCCAACTTATCCATTGTGTTTGTTCAGATGTCAAAATAAAATCCTCATTTCAGAATTAAGGTACAGGTTATGCAAAGAGTCGTTGGTATCATTCTCGCGGGCGGGCTTTCCAGCCGCATGGGCACAAGTAAAGCACTGCTGAAGATCCCCGAAACCACGCGCACTCTTCTTGATAATACAATGCATGTCTTGCAGGAAGTGAGCATGCGCTTTCCTCTGGATCGTATTTATATTTCGGGGACGGTCCCAGGGTATTCCACAATTCCAGACCGCATCCCAAGAATGGGACCCATTGGTGGAATCGATGGCATCCTATTTCAAAATGAATGGTCGTTCGATTTGGCCCTGGTCGTACCTGTCGATATGCCAATGCTTACCTCATCGGTTCTTGAGTGCCTTTTTGAAAACATGACGGGCCATCGATTGAATGCAGTCTATTATCGAGGCCATGAGCTGCCGATGATGATGAGACTAGGGCCGCAGGTTCGAAAACTTTTTGACGAACTGATTTGCAGGAATTCAAGAGACAGAAGCGTGCGAAATCTGCTTGGCAGCTTGCGATGTCGCGTACTGATCCCGTCTGAAGCTCAAAGCATTCCACTCCAGGGAGTCAACACCCCTGCAGATTGGTATGGCCTCTTACCCCATAAACGGATAGCGGTACGAGGTGGGGGGATTGAATGTCTCTGAAATTGTCCTCATCGAAACCCAACGTAAGAGGTTAAATAGGCTTCCTGCCTTATCATTGGTTCCGGATCCCCTGCTTCCACCGAAAGGCTGCTGGCCGACCACCGCGCCAGTCGGCTTATTATTAATGTAAAAATTGCCCGCAGAGTGGGTGAGCAGTTTAGTCGCAAGAACTACAGCATTACGATCTTGGGAAAAGATTGAACCTGTCAGCGCATAAGGTGAGGTGTCATCACAAAGGCTCAGTGTTTCCTCAAATCGTTTGTCGTCATATACGTAAACGGTTAAAACAGGGCCAAATATTTCCTCACACATCGTTTTGTACGATGGATTTTTCGCTTCTATTATGGTGGGCTCCACAAAATACCCAATTTCATCGCTGCATTTGCCACCGACAAGAATCTCAACGTCATTCGACTTTCGTGCATGCTCAAGATAGGATTGGATGTTTGTGAAAGACGCTCGATCAATCACAGCTCCCATAAAATTCCTAAAATCGGTAATATCGCCCATCCGAATGCTACGCACTTGCTCAAGTAATGGTTCCCTTAATTTCTTCCAAACACTCGTCGGAATATAGGCTCTTGATGCAGCCGAGCACTTTTGCCCTTGGTATTCAAAAGCTCCCCTCACCATTGCAGTCATCAGCGCGGAGATATCCGCAGAGGGATGTGCAAAAATAAAGTCTTTTCCACCCGTCTCGCCCACCAGTCGAGGATAGGAACGATAGGTAGAAATATGATCCCCTACCGTTTTCCACATTTTCTGAAAAGTGCCCGTACTGCCAGTAAAATGAATGCCGGCTAGCAAGGGGTCATTCAACAGGACTTTTCCAATCATTTCCCCTGAACTGGGTAAAAACTGGATGACTCCAGGTGGAAGGCCAGCCTCCTCAAGAAGCTTCATAATAAAGTAGCTCGAAAATAAGCTCGTTGTAGCAGGCTTCCATAGAACCACATTTCCCATCAGGGCCGCAGAGCAAGGAAGATTTCCTGCGATCGAGGTGAAGTTAAACGGCGTAACCGCAAGCACAAAGCCCTCAAGCGGACGGTATTCCATCTTATTCCATTGTCCGGCCGCTGAGTTGGGTTGAATCGCGTATAACTGCTGTTGAAAAAATGCATTGAAACGGAAAAAATCAATCAGTTCGCAGGCTGAGTCGATCTCCGCCTGATGACATGTCTTGCTCTGCCCCAGCATGGTAGCGGCATTTAAAACAGACCTGTACGGACCCGCTAGAAGGTCAGCAGCCTTGAGAAAAATGGCAGCCCTATCTTCATACGGCATGAATGCCCAGGTCCTCCATGCCTCCTGGCTGCCGGATACAGCCGCCCTAATTTCCTCGACACCAGCCTTATGATAGATAGCCACGGTATGCTTATGTTGATGAGGCAGGCGAACAGTATCGCTCTGACCCGTTTTTACCGGCTTTCCATTAATAATCGCCGGTATTTCGGTATGAGAAGATAAAAGCCGAGCTAGTTCCTCTTGAAGTTGCTTGGCTTCAGACGAACCAGGCACATACGTTAGAATAGGCTCGTTCCGCGGCTCCGGTACTTTCGTAATGATGTTTTCCATATGTGCCTAGTTATCATTATTGGTGGTAGCGAGCAATCTTCACAGCGCCAAGAAAAATGGGGGCCGTGCGATAAGCACGGCCCCCACTTACAGTACTTTAAAATATGCGGACTATCTCTTCTTTTTCCTTCCTCGTCGTGACATCTTTGCCATGGACAAATCGCCCTGTT
>JACQOU010000074.1 GCA_016207775.1 Deltaproteobacteria bacterium | reverse complement strand
GATCCCAGGCGGTATATCCACGTGCCTCAAAAGTGGTGCGCATTCCGCCGCTTGGGAAACTCGAAGCATCAGGTTCGCCTTGAATGAGCTGAGATCCGGTAAACCGCTCGATCACTTTGAGCTCAGAATGGTAAGAATGCTGAATGGATATGAAGGCGTCATGCTTTTCAGCCGTCAGACCTGTCATTGGCTGAAACCAATGGCAAAAGTGGCTTGCGCCATTCGCTGCAGCCCAATCCTTAACGACAAGAGCAATGGAATCCCCGGTTTCCTGGGTGAGCTTCTTGCCGCTATCGAGCGTTCGCACGAGGGCCTGATAGGCATCTCGAGGCAGTTTTTCTCGCATCTGGCCTAATCCGAATGTGAGTTCTCCAAAATATTGCGACACAAGCGGCCGCGCGGTGGGACCCAGTGCCTTACCGTTCTTCTTTGGAGTGTCGGTGATAGAGCTTAATATTGCAGAACGTACGAAGGGACCTTTATCGGAAGCCAACATGATTTTTTCCTTTCTCGGTCTTTTAGAATTTTTGATTTCTTATTTCAAAACTCTAAAAAACCTCGTCCAGTTAACCTCTAAGGGAAAATACCCTTAGAAGTACAAAATACAGAAACCAAAATCCAATTATGCAAGCACGGAACCAGAAGTGCAAGTGTGGCGAAATCATTTTGAACATCTAATGGCCCCAAAAGTGGCTGCAAGAATCAAAAACGCACCGATCCACTGTGAGCCAGTCATCTGTTCAGCAAAAATAAGGTAACCAAAAAAAGCGGCTAACGGTGATTCCAGCAGGAAAAGCAGACTGACAAGGGAAGACGAGAGAACCTGCTGAGCTCTAAGCTGGATCCAAAATCCGATCAGAGTGGATCCCAAAGCAAGGATCAAGATTCCGGCAATGGAGATTGGGGGCATTGCAAGATTGGGGATCGGTTCAAACATTAGGCCGCAAATCATGGCCAGTAACCCGGCGCAAACGGCTTGCAGTATATTAAAGGTCAGTGGGGATTCTATTCTATGCACGATTTTATCAATCCAAAAAATTTGTAATGCTCCGGCAATGGATGCCCCCAAAGTCAGTATATCCCCAAAGTTCCAGCCTCCTTTTTCCGGTCGGCTGATAAAGGTCGTGCCTCCTAATGCTATGAATACCCAGAACCAATGAATCGTTGGGATTGATTTTTTGCCGATGAATTGATCGAAGATGGGTACCCACAGTACATACAGGACCGTAATAAAGGCAGAGTTGGCCACACTCGTGTAACGTAATCCGAATGTTTGCAGGGTTAGATGAAGGCCTAACAGCAACCCCGGTAGAAACGCGAGTGCAAGTTGGTTCAGTCTTAAGTGTTGGCGGACACTGGGGAATGAAAGCACAAAGGGTATCGTTAGCATAACGGCAACTAAGAATCGGCCGGCAGTCACCCATAACGGTCCGGTTCCTACGAGAGCCCATCTTTGTGCAATAAAAGACACGCCCCAAATGCCGGCAGTCGCCACGACTTCAGTGATTGCCCTATTCCTGGATAGTGTCGTTGCCACCATTAAACTTTGTATCCGTTAAGGTTTTGGCAAATCATTTTGTTTCTGATTGGACTGGGGCGGATTCGAAGAGGGATCGTGCATCGCGAGCGGACAACTGCGCTCAAAACCAAGCTTGCACGACGCTTCGAAAAATTTTCTCGCTGATTCACTCTGTTTTTGTTGCAGGTATACCTGACCCACCAGGTGGAGGGCCTCAGGATAATAGGGATCTTTTGGGTTCTTCGAAGCATTTTGGAGTATTTTATGGAGATAGGATAGGGCTTCAGAAGAGTTTTTTTCATTCAGCTTGAAATAGGCCATCAACAAGAGCGCGCGCGTGGAGTCTGGTTTGTGCTCCAGCCAGTTCTTTACGATTTCAAAAGCACCCCCCACATCTTTGTTAGCCAGTCTGCCAATCGTTAAATTCTCCAAAATCCATTCATCCTCAGGGGCATATTGCCTTGCTTTTTCAAGTGCCTTAACAGCATCGCCTATCTGGTTTTTTTGTACATAAACAAACGCTTCCAATTTATATCCGACTGCCTCAGTGGGTGCCACTTCTTCCTCAAGGAGTTTTGCCAACCCGAGGGCATTTTCTATTGGTAATTTTAAGTCACTAAACTCAAGAAATAGTTTTGCAGCTTCAACAACGACTTCTTTATCTTTATTGCCTTCCTTAATTAATTGATCGATATGTTTCACTTCTTCCTGGGCTTCGGTGACCAATCCTGCCGTGATAAACAGTTTCATCAGGCGCACGTGCGAAAGGGGGAGTGGCGGATTTTGCTCATGTACCGAATGGTACTCGGCAAGTGCCTGCTCATCCTTTTTCTCAGCGGCATAAAGATCCCCAAGCAAAAGGTGAACCTGTCCATTGCTCGGATAGCGGCGTCTCATTTCTTCTGCTTTCGAGATTGCATCTGCGGTTCGTCCCAATTGCTGTAACGATCGGACGGACGCCAAATCGCGTTCTATACCTGAACCTACCCGGCTTGCTCGAATGTAAACTAGCAGTCCTACCGCAATCAAAAGAAGCAAAGTAATCGTGCGAATGGTGGACGGTACTCCGAGATAGACGCTTCGAATTTTATTTGTAAGAAAACGTCTATCAACGTCGGAAGTGGGCTCACGGTCACGTGCCTCCCATTCATGGCTATCAGCCACCAAGTTTTCTAAGGGAACCAGTTTAGGCTCCTTATGGATCTTTGATTTTTTGAGGATTGCAGCAAAGGAGGACTCGGATTGATTGTCCTCTGGGGGGAGAATTTGGCAGTCAAAAACAGTGTCTCCAATTTTTAGCTTATCACCATCATGAAGATCGCCCGATTCTTTCGGCTCATCGTTTACTAGTGTGCCATTCAGACTCTTAAGATCCGTGAAGGTTAATTTTTGCACTCGATCGTCATAATGAAGGGCCACATGCGAGCGTGAAACCCGTGGGTCTTGGACAAGAATGTTTCCTTTTGAACGACCGATTACCGCCGTTCCACTAATGAGTGGAATGATCTTTCCCTTATCATTCCCATCAATAATGACTAGTCGTGGTGAAAATGCTGGTTTGGACCCCATCGTACAAGATATCGGAAGAATTAGATTAAAAGATTAGCAAGTTGCTGTGCTGTGTCTTCACTTCTGGAATGATTGGCAGTGGAGCGGGTGAACTGCATGTAGAAATCAAGCTGACAATAAAACTGTAAAAAAGGTGCAGCAGTATACAGCCACTTAAGTATTTGTAATTACTATTGATGTCTGAGCAAAACTCTCCATCCGTGTACACATTGTGGACACTGTAAGTGACTTTCCTGGCACGGTCATTACTTGGCACGACTTGCATTCTTCTACTTGTTATAGAGCCTTTCGCCTGTACTTTTTCACCCGTGCATAGAAGACACTGAGGTACGCCTATGAAATTGGATACAATTAAGATCGGTTTGATCTCATTCTTATGTGTTTTTATATTTTCTGCAAAAGCCGAATGGGATGAAGGTGCAGAACCAGTCGCGGTTGGCGACTATGCCACTTGCCAGGCTAGGCGAACTGCTTGCGGCGAAAATAGTATGCCGTGCTCCCAAGCCTATATTGCCTGCATTGACCAAGCACAAGGCAGTCAAAACACACCGCCCGTGATTAGCGGGTTCGATCCTTTTGCTGTTGGGATAGTTAGACGAAGCCCTAACGCCCATAAAGTTGAACATCATTATATGGGGCAAGGACTGGCAAACCATTTAATTGCCGCCCAAAGGCATTTAGGGTCCGGTGATGCATCTAAGGCCGTTCACGACTTAGAGACCAGACACAGTTTTATTTGGGGCGGACATGCGGCAAAGGCACAAGTATATGCCCGGCAAGCTGCAGATGCCCTAGTAAACGGAAATATCAATGTGTATGAGAACAAGAGCAGTGCAGCCCAATATGAGCTAGCGCAAGCACAACGCCTGCACCCTGAACTTTTCCCGAGAAATCCCGACTGGAAAGCTGGTCATTTAATTAGTGCGGAAAAAGCTTTGCAGAGTGGCAATGCAGCCAAAGCAGCTTTTGATCTTGCCACCCGTCACAGTTTTATCTGGGGTGGACATGCAGCAAAGGCACAGGTTTACGCTCAGCAAGCAACCGATGCTTTCGCCGCGGGAAATATAGGTCTTTACTTGCAAAAATTAACGGAAGCTAAACGTGAACTGAACCTGGCGAAAAAGTTGCATCCGGAACGATTCTAAATAGACCCGTCCAACTCCTAAAATTAATTTTGACAAGGTACTGGTTTTAAGGTGGTAGGTTTAGGAATGAGACCCCACAAGAAAGTGAGCGCGGTGGGATGGTTCGTTTTCGTTGCTATTGCATCCACTTTTGTCGTTTTCCTTGTTACCCGGTCGTTCGGCCTGCATACGCTGAAACAAATCGCTCTTCGTATTCTTGCAAAGCCCACCCACTTTCTGCCCGTTCCCAATGCTCAATTGGGGGTTCGACCCAACCCGAATGATCCCGACCATGATTCTCACGGTTTCCGCAATGCAGTTTTCCCAAAACAAGCTGATATCGTCGCCATGGGTGACTCCCAAACCTATGGAGTTGGCTGTAAAAGAGAAGAGGCCTGGCCCCAGCAGCTTTCCCGCACAGCAAAGACAACTACCTATAACTTATCCTATAGTTCTTATGGGCCAACTCACTATTATATTCTTCTGGACGAAGCCCTCTCGCTGCGTCCCCGTATCATTGTTGAGGCGCTCTATTATGGGAACGATTTCTACGATTCCTATCGCCACATCTATGATTTGGAGCAACTCCCTCAGTTTCGTTCAAGAAAAACGCCCATATTGCAAGCCATACAGAAAGCTGAGATGACTTTGCCACTTTCCAAACAAATTGCCTTGTTGTTCGGTGCCTATATCGGTCGGTTTCCGCCTGCAAAACACAAACTAGCTGTTAATGAGCACCCCGTTCCCGTTAACTCATGCAGCTCTTCGGATGCCGTCGAGCCGTCAGCTATTGAGGATAATTCCACTCTTCGCAAATGGAAACAACTGACCCAGCAAGCGCAAAACAGTCAGGGCTTGTGGTTGTTATTGGATAAACCTTTCTTGAGAACTGTGTTCGTTCCCCAGTATCGCTATACTGCCGTCAATTTGAACGATTCGCGGATTCAGGAGGGAATTCGAATCAGCCATGAAGCAATTCGTCTCGCGGCAGCGCAGGCACGGAAGGCAAATACTAAGTTTATGGTTCTGCTGATCCCGACTAAAGAACTGGCTTACAACAAACTCATGGTTACCACTCAATGCCGATCGGATAATGGGTACGCACAGCTCATCCAGAAAGAAAATGCAATACGACAATCAACCAAGGATTTTCTGCAGCAATCTCACATAGACTTTGTTGACGCTCTTCCCAACCTGCAATTATCTATGGAACAACGACATCGAGTCTATCCGCTCACTAGTGACGGTCATCCCGTTGGATCTGGGCAGAAAGTCATTGCTGAAACCGTATTCTCTGCAATTAAAGAGCGCCATTGGCTGGAAAACCACTTGGAAATCCAAAAATAAACTACTTAAGTAAGCCTATTTGGTAAGCCATTTTTTCGAGGTCTAGCTTGCTGGCGATATTTAGGTTCTCGTCATCGAACATCGCACCAATGGCCTTCGCAAAAGCTTCCGGGGAAAAGGCGTCCCAATCATACAGAGCCGCATGTCCTTCGATAATCCAGTCGTAGTGGTATTCGTACTTCGGGTGATTTCGATAGTTCTTGATGAAATCAGCGACGCTTAAACCCCTGTAGGTTACGTCACTGCCGTTAGCATCTATCAAGTAGTAGGCGAGCTCAAAACTCAATGGTACTGCCGTACGCTTTGTAAAATCATTCAAAATCTCACGTTGCCTTTGAACGGAAGCTTGCTTCGATTCTTCCAGCCGCCAGGGACTGACCAACCATGCATAAGAGCGATAGGCATTGAACGCATGTGCCTTTTGGGCTGCCTTTATGAATCGCTCTCCCCATTTCTCTTTTTCCGCTCCTACAGGACATGTTTTGTACCCCTTTCCATCTTCTGGGCTGTGGCAATTAAGCCAGGACCAAGCCTTCGAGCATTCGCCAAGCTTTTTTTCCATCTGCTCTGGCGAAGAAAAATGGGAGATTTTAAGGCCTTCATCACATTTCTGGGCCAGGACTTCCAAGGGATGTATTTTTCTTCCGTCATCGAGGAGCGCTTCCCCCGTATGAGCCATCAGATATGCTTGGTGGTTGTCTGCGACATCGGACAAGGTATGTGCTTGTTTGATGGAATAAAAAAGGTCGCTCCGGTTGGGTGCTGCCAGAAGGACCGAAAATTCTGAGCTGGCTGTGCCAATAGCGTTATAAAGCACATCCCTGCGAGTAATTGATCCATTACTCCCCGAGGAGCGATGATGTAAACCAACGATGTTCCCTCTGTCATTGAGATAGGGCGAACCACTATTTCCCGGAAGCACATAGTTAGTGGCGCAAAACCATGTTCCATGCTGATGGTATACTTCGCCGAAGGACCACTTTTTAACCGAAAGCAGGGGATGACCGACGACGTTTATGTTCCGGCCCAGCAGCTGCTCGGGAGTCTGCGGCTCAATATCCAAATGATGGGGAGATGCTACTTTCCTCGTCTTCGATGAATCAGTCCACAGTTGGTGGATAGCAGCATCCATTTCGGCACTGACCTGAACCGGTTCGGCAAAGACCTGGACAGTTCTCGACTTTTTTCCAATCTGGAAATCATAAGAAATATTCACGAAGCAGCCTTCCCGGGCGCAGGTACTGCCATCGATTCCAAGCCCAAGGACGTGGTTATTTGTAAGGATTAATCCGTCCGGGGAAATGAAGCTCGCCGTTCCTCCACCTCCATTGAAAGCTTCAAGCTTTATCACCGCCTGCGCAGCTCTTTTCAGAGGCTCGGGCGCTTCACTGACGTTTTTCATTTCATCATACTTTGGAACCTGCAACTTAATGATTTCACGGTCCTTCCCACAGCCAGCGACTACCAAGACAATCCAAGGCACCACGTTAAGCAACTTCATCGCAACCTCCCCGAAATAATGCAAGGCAGCATATATCAACTTTGACTCAGTTTGTGAAGTAATAAAATCCCCAGCGGCGTAGTGGACCCAGAACCCGTCGCACAGACGTTTTCGCACGTGTCGTCAGCCCTGCTTGATGTTGACAGAGGTCCTTACTCGCAATCCAGTGTTTGGACTCGCGCATGCTCCGGTAGCGGGGGCAGGTCGTGCATGGAATGCCATCTATCGGGGCCTTCTTGCCCATGAGCATGTCACGCGCGCAGCGAATCTTCCTTCCATTTAGGGCCTGGGCCAAGCCGACCAGGAAGACATTCTCTCCAAAATCGCCCCAATGATTCACGCAACAACCGAGCAGTCTACCGTCCCAGTTGATCTGCGGTTCATTCCATAGTTGAAGGCAGATAGTGTCGAGATAGGCTCGACCGTAACGGCGTGCGTGTTCCTTCCGGGTAAGCGCTTGAAGTCCAGTCTCCTTTCTCACCCAATCGGGGTTCTTTATTGGCGATAGATCATCGTCGCCAGAAAGCTTCGGATAAAAATGCATGCCAAGCTCTTGCGCCATACTCTTGGCCAACGGCAGCTCATGCTCGTTGTGCCCGAACAGTATGAACTGCCATGTGAGTCTGGGATATGGCGAACTGTATTGCTCCTTGAATTGGATTAGCTTCCGGATGTTCTGTATCACCCTGTCAAAGTTGCCGCTCACCCGGTACTTTGCGTAGGTCTCGTTGCTGGCACCGTCGATAGAGAAAGACACATAGCGCACCTGATATTTCACAAGTCCTTCTAACACCTGCTCGTTTGCCGTGTTAAAGTTGACACCATTGCCGGCAGTCAACTCTACTTCATGATCATGCGCGATCCGAAGAATCTCCAGCAGCCAGGGGTTCAGGAGGATTTCTCCCCAGTTCGATAACTCGATCGACCTGACATTGCGGTTTCGCTCAAGAAACCGCACAAGGTCATCGGGCTTCAGAAAGCCGCTCCCTACGTGTTTCCGAACAATGCCCGCCGCTGTTGGGCAGCTAACACACTTGAGTTGGCATACTGTGGAAACGTCAAGGCGAACCTTCGACGGTATAATCGTCAGTTGCAATCGATACGCCCCTTTTCAGACAATCGCTGATCGAATGCCTAACTTATCCTGGATTTTGCATTTGGAATTGACTTCCTCGGCCTCGCGACGATTCCAAATGCAAAATCCAGGCTATAGTTTACACCATTGCCGGCGGCGTTTGGTGTTCACTACGGAAATAGCGAAGGTGAATTGCGTTTGGGTGGTTAATCGACAGATCTTGTGGACGGGCTGAGAATGGATTTTTAGTTGCGGATGGAGGTGCCAGTCTCATATGGATTCTGGCACCCGCATCCTAAGCACTATTTCCTTATCGCTCAATTTTACCAGTGACGTGTTGTCGTGGAGAGATCGAGCGTCTTTGCGAAAGGCTCGCCATGTCCGGTGTAGTTTCCTTCGCATTTGAATATCATCTTCACTTTGTAATCATCGAGATTACCGCGGGTTTTCTTTCCTAGGAAGGTTCCCACGGCGCTTGCTACCCCGGCAGCCGTTCTGTCGCCGCCCTGATAGGCTGATTCTTCTTTTACTACTACGAAGTCCTTTTGCTGTTTCCAGCAATATTCTTCGGCCTTCTCTTTTGCGCCATCATATGCAATTGCTTCAGTTGTACTTGAGGACACCGCCAGCATGGTTCCCCCAGACTGCTTCATGACACTAACTTTAGCCTCGATCGTCTTAGTGTGCGCACAGCCAACGGCTATTACCACTCCTGCCGTCGCAAGAATGATCGCAATACGTCGAACTTTTTCCATTGCTTTCCTCCCATGATTTTTAGTTGCCTTCTTAATAGCGTAAATGCTCAGAACAATGTTTCTTATTATACTAGAAAATACTGCGAAGCCCAGTGTTTATGCTTTAATATTTGGGCTTGCGCACTCTCATGTGGGTTAAATAGAATTTCCCTCAAAGGGAGGCTGATTGAGAAATATACTTTTTTTCATAATAGGGTTTCATTGCTGCACACAATTTGTACTCTCTTGTACCACGTTTGCATTGCAGGGAGATTCGGGGCTGGTGGTCGGAAAGTCATTCGACTGGCATGAAAGTCATGGAATGCTAGTCGCCAACAAGCGCAATGTATTCAAAATTGCCGAGAGATATCATTCAAGCGATGACCCCGTTGAATGGACATCAAAATATGGAAGCCTAACATTCAACCAGCACGGTAGAGAATTTCCGCTAGGGGGAATAAATGAAAAGGGCCTGGTGGCTGAAATTATGCTGGGTCCCAGCGAACATATTGATAGTTCAGATCCTAGAAAGTCCATCAATGAGCTTCAATGGATTCAGTACGTGTTAGATAATTTCGACTCGCTACCCAGGTTCCTCAGTGCTATCGAGTCGATTCGAGTTTCGAAAGTGTTTGCGAGTGTTCATTATATGGTATGCGATGCGAATGGTGATTGTGCAGCAGTAGAGTACTTGGACCAAACGATTTTCCCTCATTTAGGCCCACTCTTACCTGTTAAGGCTTTTACGAACGATTCCTACAGTCGGTCACTACTCAAACTGAGGAGGTATATCGGATTTGGAGGTCGCAAACGCATTCCTGGAGGCGCACGCTCTATAGCGAGATTCGTTCGAACAGCATCCCTGCTGCAACGGTACGATCCCGCACAAGACGTTTTCGACTCTGCAAGTACAATCCTACACAGTGTCGCTAATGGTGGAGGCCAATGGCAGACTATCTACAAGGATGGCCATCTTGTCTTTACCGAAAGGGAAGGTACCGCCGGAACCAAGAAGGTCGAAATCACCAAGCTCGATTTTCACTGCTTGCATCCCGTCAAAGTACTGAACTTAGAGGCCGAGATTAGCGGAGAAGTGACAAACCAGTTTGAAGACTATACGGATGCCTTGAACGCCGAGATGATTAGCCGCTCTACACTTACACCTGCTGAAATCAAGCAGATGCTCATTGGGTATCCGAGCAAGACCCGATGTAAAGAGGATGCTAACGCAGCGACGGCTATTTCCCAGAAAAGCTGGGTAGTACATTCCAATTCGTAAATCCGTTGAGGAAGCGCATCCAGAATCTTTCCGTAGCTGAAAAGTTCCTTGTGGTAAGCAAGAAACGCTGGCGCGAAGGTGAAGACAAGTACGAGCCGTTTGACGAAAGAGCTACCCATCGGTTTCCCCGACTACTACCGATCGATCTTAGGGCAAACATCTCCCAAGTTCCAATCCGGCGTTGATTGGCTAGTGCCGGCCGACCACGGCCACCATTTGCACTGACGAGTTTTCTGTTCGACGCGAGCAAAGCCACGTATGCGTTTTTGACTCCACTTAAATGCAAGAGCATAAATGTTTCTGGCGCTCCTCGGCGCGGTCGATAAGCATCCATCCTGCCAAATCGATCAATGCCCACATAATGTCCGCGATGTGTCTGCAGGGTTACTTCACCAAGCAAGATTGGAAAGGTAGCAATGTTGCTACTTAAACCGAGATACTCATCGCGTATCTGAAGAGCATGGTCGCCGATGAGCCCGCCGAATTCGAAACCTTCTTTAATCTGATGGAAACAATCGGAATGACGCGAAATCGTAATCGTCATCATTCCGCCCTTTTCGCGATCAAAATTTCCATTGCTCGAATAGCTGATCGCCGAAGGCCAACCCGGCATTACTTGTCTCTGACAGTCGTTTTTGGGAGCCGCCATATCATAGCGGGGTTTTGCCGTTCTCAAAAAAGAGACCGAAGGACGAAAAATATATTGATAATAGCGAACGTGGACAGTGACGTCCGAAGGATTGCTCAAATCAAAATAAATAGGAGAGTACCCCAGTATTTCTGGTGCCCTATTTCTATTCGGATCGTAGGAAGGCGTTGAATAGTCTTCTGCGCCGATATTGATCTGAGTCCGAGGTGGCTCAATGGGAACTTGCTTACGGGCAATCGGCGGGGCTAGTAATTGCCAGCTAGGAAAGTGGGCAAGCACAATCGTAAGAAACAAAGAAATAGAAAAATACCGTTTGTCTTTTATAGGAGAACGTACGTGCTGCATAGAATACAATGGTAACTTAAAGTTTGCTTCACAATCAAGTCACCCACAACAAATAAGTAATTATTTCGATTACTTATTGTGTATTTTGTTTGTATCGCTGGGCCCCACAGAAAGCTACCGACCAGAACGCTACTGAGTTGCACGACACGCAAACCAGCTTCTTTCTAGTGCCCTCGTCTGCTTGTTTACCCACTTTTTCCAGAAAGAACCTCCCGGTATTTCCTGGTTCCACAAGCTTGCGACAACAGTCCAAAACTTGTTCATTCATCTGAGTCCCCACCTATGCCATTGAAGTTACAACCCTATTTAAGACGCGACGATTTTAAGTCCAAGAGTTGCTCTATCCGTATACTAGGTGTTGGCGTTTGGCGATCCCAATTTAGCTTCAGAAGGCTTGGCCTGCCGCTTGCAGTTTTAAGAATCAGAATTACGGAGTAACGAGAAAGCACCTTTGGAGTAACAACTTTGGGAGGCAACTTGAAAGACGTCATAAGAAATAGATCCGCCGTACCGCGTATCGCTGCCTCAGTACTTTTCCTGATTAGCTGTCTTATTCTGGAAAGTTGCACCACAAAGTCGAGCACACCGCTGGTTCCCGCCCAGTCACCCCAGGACGGGCAGATACCCAGCGATAGTAATCCGTATCCTCCGGTGCAAGCGCCATCGATTCCAACGACACAACAGCAACCACAACCTCCGATGGCAGGCTCCGGACCGTCCACCAATCCGAACAATAGCCAACTTGCTTGCTATGGAGCGAATGGACAAACGGGCGCCTATAACCCATGGGGGAGCGGGACGGGACAACCCAGCACTTTCAATTCTGCCTGCTTTGCGCAGCCGCCCGATATGTCGTCGATTCTTGGTACTGGGCTTGGAAATTTGCAAGGGATGGAAAAGGCGCTGCAACTTGCGCTGAGTATGGCGCCTCAGTATGGGGCTTCTCCTCAGGAAGTCACTCTTCGGTTTGCTCAGGCTAAACTTATGTTGTTCAACTATTTTAGAAGTTTGCTGATATCCAACTTGAACTCTGCGAGATGGTCGCAACCGATCCAGCAGGGGTTCAAGAACCGCGATTATGATTTTTATAGCCTATGGGGTCTTATGAATGGTCAAGGTGCAACGGGTGGGGGTTACTAATGAAACCGACACGAATTTTTTCTGACACGATTATTCTGTTTTTCATTGGCGTTGCAGTGGCTGCTTTTTTGGTTGGCTGCCAGAAGCAGTCATCGGATCCCCTGAGTCAGTTTAGGCTGCAAGCGAACAAGACACTGGAAAATCTCGCCCATCAACTTAGTGATATGAAAGCAGGCAAGGCCAAAGGAGTACGCGGATTATCGTATTATCAACCATCTCAAAGCAACCAAGCGTACGGGGGCTATTACTTAAGATCGCTCCAACAAGACTTGCAATCCTGTGCCCAGTTGGCGGTTTCGTTTCAAGATAAGGCTGAAAACTATCAGCCGATGGTGGCCAGTTTGTCCGCCTGCTTAGCCAGGATCCTTGCAGAACAAAATCCGGTTTATTCGACCATGTACCAAAACATGGATGATCTCGGTCGCTACTACATGGGATACACATTCAGTAGCCACCGTTATCCGGGAAGCATACAAAACGCTCCTCCAGAGCTTTTCAGTGCCGGGTACAACTTATTCGAGAAAGGTTTTGTGGACTCCGATTATTCGCAATGACGATTCCTGCTCCAAACTACCTCTAAACCAAGGCGTCGTTAGAGGGCTCCTCAAAAAGAGGAGCCCTCTCTTTTCGGAAGATGCACAAACACCTTCCGGTTATGGGGCTTACTAAGGAAGTCCTTAGCGCTATCTTCCCCAACCGCACAGGGTATTTTCCAGTTTGAAAGCAAAGGGCGTGCCGCCAAAGCGGTGAGCCTGATAGTCAAGGTTGGGATGGTACGGCTGTTTGGTTTTTAGAACGTGTTTTGGCTCTTTTTGTTCAACATGCCATTTTTTGCATCTATTTGTTTTTCAGAGAGAACATCCGCGTATCACCCATATTTTCAGGCGGTTAGTACGGAGGGATTGGATGAGACGGATTCGGACGTTCCGAAAATGAAACGAAACGGCGAAAACTATTTCCTTTGTCTTCTCGACTGCTTACCGGATGAAGAGTGAAGCGTTCTATTAGTGAAACATTTTTTAGAGTCAAAAAGGCAGTGCCGTTTTTTGGCGTTCTAAAATTGATGAGGACTTTTGCAAACTTAAAACATAGCGACCTTTGGCGCCGCTTTTGCTTGATTGTTTTTTTGGGGGCCGGCTCGAGAGGAGCTTGCATGGTTCATCGGCTGCTCATTGTAGATGACGATATTCTGCATTTGGAATCCAGCCAGGAGTTTCTTGAAAACCGTGGCTATGTTGTCGACACATCATCGACAGGCGAAGGCGCCATCGAAAAAGTGAGGGCTAACCCGTACCTCTATTCGTTAGTTGTGTTGGATTACAGGCTCGAAGACAAAGATGGAGCGGCGATCGCTGAGGCAATGACTGCCATTAATCCCGATCTCTTTATTCTGATGTTTTCGGGAGATAGCTCCCGAGAAGCTGTCTTATTGAGTACTCGAAGGGGAGCGTGTGGTTTTGTGGACAAGTCAGAAGGTGCAGTCGTCTTTCTTGCGGAAGTTGCAAAATGGTGCAAGAAATTTGAACAAACGACAATGACAATTTCCACGTGTCAACCGCTGACGGATCGGGAAATTCTGATTCAGTCGATTGGAATGGTGGGCCGGTCCGAACGGTTAGCGAATATTGCCAGTACCATGCAGAAAGTGCGCAGTCGCAGTGGTTCAGTTCTTATTCTCGGTGAGTCAGGCACTGGCAAGGAGCTGCTTGCCCGTTCGCTTCACCGTTCAGACCAGGGATTTTTCCAGGCGATTAATTGCGGAGCTTTTCGAACGAATCCCCAACTGATGGCTTCGACTCTCTTTGGACATGTCAAGGGAGCCTTCACCGGCGCCCAAAACGATAAGAAAGGTGTTTTTGAAGAGGTGCAGGGTGGGACCGTACTTTTGGATGAAGTGGACGCACTTCCTATTCCGTCGCAAGTAGAGTTACTCAGAGTCCTGCAGGAAAGGGCCGTCATCCCCGTCGGAGGCACCCGGGAAACTCCAGTAAAGTTTCGCTTGGTCGCTGCTGCCAAACCTCAACTGATGGAGTCTATTAATGAGGAGACGTTCAAGCCTGATCTGTTCTACCGCATTAGTCGGATCATTGTGACTGTACCTCCCCTTCGTGAGAGACCGGAGGATATCGAACCTCTGGTCAGGCACTTCTGCAAGCAATGGTCCGAAGAAAATGGCGAACAGAAGACCTTTCTCTTAAGCACGATTCCGTATCTCCAAAACTACAGTTGGCCAGGTAACGTGCGGGAGCTTGAAAATGTTGTGTTTAGCCTTCTTGACATCAGTACCGAAGATAAAATTTCTCCCAAACAACTTGACGCTAAGTTTTTTGAAAAACAGGTGGCTGCGCCTATTTTAAGCGGTCAACTTCTTCCATTGAAAGAGCGGCTGGAACGGGCTGAGAGACAGCATTTAATTACCGTGCTTTCGCTATCCAGGTCCTTGCGTGAGGCTGGCCGCCAAATGGGGGTGTCTGCAAGCACGGTGGTTAGAATGCTTAGAAAACACGGTTTAAAAGCGCAGAATTTCCTCACGGTGGAAAAAAACAAGGGTCCACAAAATGGGACACTCGCATGAGCCTGCGAACTTTTACAGCACTGGTTTCCATTCTCGTAACGGCTGTGATACTGGGTTTGTTTTATTTTGAGGCGGACAAGCTGGTCTCCAAGGCATTTCAGGACGTTGAGAAAGCGCATTTGGTGACTATTGAAAACACGGCTCGCTCTATCATTGAGACCAAAAAATACGCGCTGAGAACTTTTGGCAATGCCCTCGAAAATGATAACGAGTTATCGTCTTCTCTGTTGCTGGCAAGGGAGCATAATAATCTCCCGCTTATCCGTGCCAAACTGGCAAGCCTGAAGAAGAGATTAGCCTGCAACGTTCTTGACGTACTTTATTACGATGGAAAGCCGGTATTGCTCAAAGACCTTGATGGCGATCGCTCCGTATTCAAGCAAGCGCTTGGTGGCCATTCTTTATTTGGAACGAAACTCATTGCAGGACGAATGGCGTTGGTTTTGTATTCTCCGCTGCGAAATTTCGGTGAAATCGTTGGTGTGACTGTGCTGGGCTATTTCTTTGATGGTCCCATTGCAATGGAAATTTCCTCTGCTACCAATACAGAGACATCTTTTTCCTTTTCTCAAGAGCAAGAGGACAAAAATGGAATTTTTCAAGCCCCTCTTCCACTCGATGGGATTGTACCAGCGGATGCAAAGATATGGCTCAAAATACGAACTACACTGATAGCTCGCAGCAATGGCGAGCTGCTTGCAACGATTACCCGCTTGGGAGGAATGAGTTTAGTTTTAGTCATATTGCTTCTATACGGGTTTCTCGAATTCTCATTCGTTAGAAAGTTTAGAAGTCTACTGTCCGCAATGCATGGAGCCGCTTCAAACTTAGAGCACCAAGTGATTCCTGCCCCCCTGGTCCGCCATCCTATCAGGGAAGTGGATGACCTTGCTTTATCGTTCAGCAAATTTACTAAGAGTTTGTATGAATACCGACTTCGTATTGAACAAAAGTCTAAAAAAGAAGCCTTTGTCGAATTTGCGGAACAGGTGGCCCACGACCTGAAATCTCCCTTAAGTGCTTTGAACATGATGCTTGACTCCTTAAACGAGGTCCCAGAGAAAAAACGAACCAGAATTGCCCAATGCATGGAACGCACTAAGGACATCCTTCGACTATTATCCTCAAAGAGTCGAGCGGTGCACAGTGAACTGGGAGCGGGAATGTTGGAAACCTCTTCACAAAGACTTGATTTTCTCGTTGAGAATTTACTTGCAGAAAAGAAAGCCCAATACCGAACGATGAACGGAATTCAAATTAAACTGGATCTCGGAAAATCATCCGGAGATTTGTTTGCACAGGTCAATGGCAGTGAGTTTAAAAGGATGCTGTCCAACCTGATCGATAATGCTGTACATGCTACAGATAAAGGCGGAGACATTTGGGTGCGACTTGAGGCTTTTGATTCCCAAATTTCAGTCACCATAGAAGATTCAGGCAAAGGAATTCCCCCAGAAATGATTGAGCGACTGGGTGAGCGCGGGTTTTCTTTTCAGAAAGAGGGAGGTTCCGGCCTTGGGTTATGGCATGTCAAAACAAAAATGGCTGAGTGGGGTGGCTGTTTGAACATACAGTCGTCCTTAGGGAGCGGCACCAAAATCCTTCTTCTATTCCGAAGGGAAACACCGCCTCTTTGGCATGTCGACCAGATTCGTATTTTCGAGGGACAACCGGTCGTGTGCGCAGACGATGATCCGTCCATCCATCGGATGTGGTCTGATCGCTTCCGTCGGTTAGGTGTGCCAATCACGAGCTTTTATAGTTTGAATGATCTGATGCGTTGGCGGAACGAGCAACGGTGTTCGTCATTTGCACTGTACCTTTGCGACCAAGAATTTGCAGGACAACAAATGAGTGGCGTTCAATGCCTCGAGCAACTGGGGGTAACGAAACAAGCTATCCTGGTAACCAGCCATTGGGATCGAGCGGATATTCAGGCACAATGCCTGCGACTGGGGATGAGGTTGTTGCCAAAAGAGCTATGCACGCTGGTGCAGGTGAATGTGGTTAAAGGGAAGAAAGCTACGGGTGAGAATGAGAGCTAGGATTTTGAAAAAGGATAAGATTGCACTGTCCTTGTTCTTGCTGTCGTTCGCTGCCATAGCAGCACCGCCTGCGACTTTGCACGATATTGTATCTTCGTATGAACTGCATGCCTTGCATAAGAATCTGCTGTGTCTTCAGCCACTCGTTATTCTGGCCGACAGGCAAAGTCCAACCGAATTCAGTGGGCAAGATGCGCTGTGGGCTGCAATCATAAAGGAAAAACTAACCCGTTCAGAAATTTCGTCCCGCATAGGGCGCAGTGATTTGTTTTCCGATTTTGATCATCTACGAGCAGAGGAAGTATTGGCGCCCAAGCTCATAATTGTTATCAGGATAGAGCGTAAACAGGAAAGATACTTCCTTCAAAGTCGCCTTGTCTTCTTAAGATATCTTCCAAAAGCAGATGAGCCCGGATGGCTGATTCCCACCAGTGAATGGACTAAAGAGTTGGTGCTTGCTGATCTACTGACGAACGAGCTCACGGAAAGAATGGCGCAATTTGTTCGCAAGGAAATAGAGTCCTTCATTTTGTTTTTTAGAAATCTTCGGGCAAAGGAAGGCACAAAGAGTTGCAATGCTCACCGAATAGAGCGGGCGGAGCTGGGATTTAGAAAGGTCCAGTTGCCGGAAAAATCTACCTTGCAAGAACACCCCAGTCTGCCGGATCCGTTTCAAGTGGGTGTTGCAGTGGGTACTCCGGCGATTGGCAATATCCACCTCGGTCTTTGGGCGGGCGGGAAGGTTCCAGTCGCTGGCAACTTATCCGGGATGGTTTGGAATGCTCGGTATCGAGGGTTTCAGGCAGATGTGGGATGGGCTTTTAAGCGAGGAAGTGGGTGGAGGCATGCAGCGGGCCTGGGGGTTGCGGGCTTTAACGATACAAGGGAATCGATTCAGCCGGTTTTAGATGGGACAGGTAACGTAATCGCGCAGGAGAAAACAACGGTGGATTCAATTAAATTCTTTATCGGTCCTGTCTATACGCTAGTTTGGAAATCAATTCGCCTGCAGGGCGGGGTTAGCTATCGTATGGGTGAGGGTGCTGGTTCCAACGTGCGATGGCTTTTCCAAATTGGGTTTAGCCCCTTTCTTCATTTGTCGTTATGAATTGAAGAACTACTGTTCGTTGTCTTGGTCGGTTATCAAAATCGACTAGGATAATCTGTTGCCATGTGCCCAGTAGCAAGGACCCTAGTATCCGATGTGGTCGAGTAGCTAAGTTTTTTAATCACGATGCAAGCTCCTTCTTTCCGCCCAGTCGAAGACAGAGTGCGAGAAAAAGCATGGCAGCTCCCAACCAGACAAAAGCTAAACGGTAGGTCGGTGCAACTCCGAATTGATCGGTCAGCTTCCCAATCAAGATGTTGGCAAGTGCGAGGGTGAGTTGTACCGACGTCAATATCCACAGAGTAAGTGAACGCGACTGCTCCGGATAGAGCCGGCTTGTCCAGGCAAGAAAAACAGGGAAAAATGGGCCGAGAATGCCACACAGAGGAAAGGCCCACAGATGGCCTAAAAGTCCCAAAAGAAAAAATACGACCGTAAGTATCAGTGCCCCCCACACCACAACGATTTCATGGTGCGCTTTTAAGACCCAAATGCAGCCAGCACGGCTAAGGGCCATCACGAGAAAAAAACCAGCCACGTAAGTAGCTCCTTGGACTACCGGCACGTGTTGAGCTTCTAGCAAATACGTCGTCATCCACATCGAGATGGTGATTTCTCCAGCCACATAGGTTGAGAAGGCCAGCAAGAAAAGAATTTGCTTTGGAGCAATGGCAAGCGATTGCCGAAAGGTACTGGCTCGTATGGCAGAATCCTTGGGAAACCATTTTGCGGAGCTGATTGTCAGCAGCAAAAAGAAAGGCGCAATCGTTGCGAAAATTGCGCGCCAGCCCCAACCGTTTTGTAGCAAAATACTTGCTACGGTCGGTGCTGTGAGCGCTCCGACGCCGTACATGACGTGCAAGCCGCACAAAGTATTTGATCGGGATTTCGGATCGGACCCCCGAATCACCAGTAGGTTGCACATGCTTCCCATCATGGCGATTAATGAGCCGAACGCAGCCCCAATGGCCATCAAAGAAGCGAAACCGCTGACCCAAGGAACAAGGAGACCGGATAGTACCCCGAATATTCCAATCAACGTCAGCGTGTGTTTTTGGCCAAAGAAATGAAGAAGTGGAAAAAGAAGAAAATTCACCGCAACGGCAGCAAAGTTCCCGGCCACCAAAAACCAACTGCATCGACCGTAGGGGAGCGAGAGCGATTGGGAGATAATGGGCAATAGAGGTCCCCGTGCGCTATCGATAAACGCGCTTAGAAGAAGAATAACAAATCCAAAAACAAGGTAATTTCGTTTCATCTCATCCCATTCATAGAGCTACGTTTTATCTGTGGCCACCAGCTATGGCAACAAGCTCAAAGTTGGGGTTTTCGTTATTGATAAGGCAGTGTATGGTTGGGGAAAGATCAGCGGTATTGTAAGTGCTCGCGTGGCGGAATTGGTAGACGCAAAGGACTTAAAATCCTTTGGGGCTTTGCCCCGTGCCAGTTCAACTCTGGCCGCGAGCAGATTTAAGACGTCGTGATGCCAAGGATTTCGACTACGTTCGGGTTAGGATGAAAAGATGATTGGTAGACGAAAAAATCTGATTTTGGTAGAAAGTTCTACCAATGTTGCCGATAAGACTATTGACCTTCATGCATGGCGTGACGCAAAGAAAATCCATGAAATCGCCTTACACGTTGAGGGGCCAGGGGTCAAAGTCGTTGACGTTTATGAAGAGGTAAAGGAACTTTACGGTAGCATCAAAGATAACAATGAACCCTATATTACGCGACCGAATCAACTTTTTCATAAAGCGACCCACCGAACGGGGCAGAAGGTCGTTCTC
>JACQOU010000068.1 GCA_016207775.1 Deltaproteobacteria bacterium | reverse complement strand
GGCTCAGAGCGCGCGGCTTCCATCCACTCTTTCATCTTTGATCGGAAGTCATTGGCATTGGTTCTATCCATCTAAGTCAACCTCCAATATGAATAGTACGCTTAACAGTACTGTTAGGTCAAGTTCTGATTTGCGCAGGTTACTATTACGAATCTAGCAGCAGGACTTTTTCTTTTGCGATTTGAGGGCCTTAACGTAATCTTCCCTTTTTCCATCCGTCGCAAGCAGTTCAGTGGGGTCATACGTAAGCACCAGTTTGGCCGAATTGCGAGAAATTCATATGAGTCAACGCAAGGTGTAGGGTGTAAAGAAAGTCTATTCATGGAACAAAATCGCCCGCTAACTCAACGTAAGGGGAACCGAGTTGTGACAAAGTTTCCCGCTAGCGACTTCATACAATAATACCCACCGTGGGCTTGCCGGAATGATGGTGAACGAAGCTACTGAACCAGATCACATAGTTCAGTTGCTTATAAGATTTTAGAGTTCAATGACCTCACAAGCGTAAGTGACCTTGGCCGGTTTATCTGGAACAACCGGGCCAGAGCTATCGGTAACTCGTGTTACTACCAAGCGGGCCACTTCCCTGGGCGGCGGGCCAGGCATAAATCCACCTGCTATCATTGACACTGTCCAAATTTCTGTCAGGACTCGTGGGTTGATTGGGCGTGGTGACAGGTACTTGATCTTTGAGATATAAGTTGCGTTCCGAGCTGCATCCCGAAACTCAGGCAGGCAGTGGCTGACAACATTTGCAAATTCCACGGTGTCTGGTCCGAGATCTTTTACCGTCGAACCAAAGCCAACAACGGCGGTAAGTAAGAACATCACAATTAACAAAGTTTTCATGGAAACTCCCCCTCTTGTTTGCCCCCGAGTCACTCTCAGAGGAAAGCCAGATTTACCAGAGATCATCTCGCTGCGTCAAGGAGGAGAGTTGTTGGGCGTCTTCGGAAGTTTTCTGAAGGCGCCCATTTTTTTTGAACGCCGATAACTAGGGTCTCATTACTGTATGTTCTGGGTGGGATCAGCTTTTGACTTGGTCAAAAGGCAATACCAAGAATCGTTCTGCAGCCAAAATCGGGCCAGCTTGCCTTGGCAGCTGCGAACAGGTTGCCTTTTGTTTCAATAAAAAACTGCCTTATCCCCAGTCCCTTCCAGAATGGGGGATCGCCAATTTGGAGCAATGCCTTATGACAATCGTCTATATATCGGCGCAATAAAACGGTATTTGGAACATCTCCGTATTTGCCAAGCTCCACTGACAAGCATTCAAAGATTTTAATAGCATCGGTGAGGATATACGGTGGCGCACTCAGTCCTCCTCTTGTGGCCTCTTCGAGATTGTTTAGATTACCAATCGCCACTCTCATCAAATTCTTAAGAGTATTGTCAGAAGGCAAGGGATTGTCTCTGAAAGTTGCACGTACCTCGGCCCTGACAATCGCAGGCAGTGTAACCTCATCAAAGTGTTTCAGCTTCTCTCGTAGCTCGGATTTTTTCAGATAAAGCTGCAACGCAATCAGGTATTGTCTTCTCCATCTTCGGGCATTTTGGCTCGGCGAAATGAGTCTCAGGCGAATATCAAGCCTTTCAATAAATGAAAGATCATGCGCTGTTTCGTGGATAACCTCTTGTTGCATCCGTTGATACACCTTCGCCTGAGCCATAAGGCTCAATACCTGCTCTCTTGCTTCGCGAAACAACTGAAGACGGGTGTGCAACACTGGAGACTCAGGTAGAAGTTCGACAAGCGCTTCAGCGCACAGAAGGGTACTACCTTGGATTGGTGCCGCGGCAAAAAGCAAAAATATCCACGCTTTCCGCAAAGGGTACATGAATATTCGTTCATTCCACATGGCGTTCCTGCTTCACTGAGCTGCTAATATCCAGGGATCGAGCATGACTATCATAAGCGAGCATCTTTTGGAAGCCGTACAACCATTTGCGTTCGATCTGCGAAATCCATATCATGCTTTTGCCGAATTAACGAAACAGTTGTGACACGTACCAACTGCCCGAGCGCTCCCCTTAAGACGTACGAGTGGTTCAATTTGCCCAGAGCATATTGCTCAGTGGTGTCAATCAGGCTCCAATTCGTACTGTAAAAAGCCAAATTTTACAGACCACGGCGAAGAAGTGATCGATTTCACTGAAGGGGATAGGACGTTCTCAGCAAACGAACCTAGGCAATTTCGCTTCCGCAAGCGCCCCGCCCAAAGCGCGAAGATGAGACGAAAGCCCCCGGCGGATGCTGGCATTAAATTTGCTAATAGTTGTGACGGTTACTTTTTGAACTGAAATGGGGGAATAATGAAAAGCATTATTTTGATAGTACCGGCGCTCGTATTCGTTATCTTTTCTTCAGACCTGACAGCACAGTGTGAATCAGAACGAGCCGCTCTAGTTGCCTGTGAATCTTCCTCTCCACCTGAAGTGCCTTGTTATGCGAAGCCAGGGCGAACTGAGTGCGATACCAATTGGCAAGTTCAATACGATTTCAATCCTGTTAGCGACTGCCATTGCGGAACGGCATCGATACCATGCATCGTTACGTGGTGGTACACTCCGTATCGTTATTGTCGAAGCTTCGACGGTTGCGGAAACCTGACTGGTCAATACACTGAAAACGGCCCGAGAAACTGGCAAAATCTTAACTGCCTTAATCAGTAACCGTGTCTTTCTTAAGCTTATCGGCTCAGTCCTCACGCGTCTGGGCTTATCAGCCACGTGGGTAGCGACGTCAACGATATCTACGGCAAAATCAGCAGTCTCACCCCAGCTTCTCGATAAGAAGCTTTTCGGATTGCTCGAAGTTGTGCTCGGTAACAAAAATGGGCTCTTCGTACACTATTGTTATCGCATTGAAAGGAAGCGGAAGTCGTTTCCCGTCCCAAGTCTTGCTAAAGACATACTGACGCGGGCTCATAGCCTTCACGGCGATAATGGGAACCCCCGACTGTCTGGCCATATGGAGAACGCCCCGTCGCAATATTTTGGGTGGGCCAGCAGGTCCGTCTGGATTGATATGAGTGCTCCAACCCTGCTTGAGATATTGCGCCACCTCATCTGCTGCCTTTTGCCCTCCACAACCGGTAGATCCCAACGAGAGTTTTTGAACCCCTAGCCGGCGAAGTGCTATGTGGACCGGTTTCATATACCAAGCAGGATGATTGATCAAAATATAACGCCCTTTCGAAATTCGAAAAATATCAGCCACAAATGCTGGCATATTCTCGTGGTGCCACATAGCAAGTATGTGGCCGCTTGATCGTTCCAAATTTTCTTGTCCAGTTATCTTGATGTGGCAGCTAAGGCGAATTACCCGAATCAGAAGAAAAAACAAAAAACCAAGTCCGTATCCGAACAACCAGAATACTGATCTAAAGTACCATGGCATTTGATTGACAGTGTATTTCACAAAGAGCCCTCACCGTTTCCTCAACGCCCCCCTCGAAAAAAACTCTTGCGAATATTGTACATCGCCTTGGCAAAAGCACCGCCTAACAACGTGACCCCCTCCAAACGCTTGCCTATTTCGACGACGATAATTGTTTCTGAAATAGATAAAGCAATAGAAGTGCTGAATAATTTTAGTGATCCGAAGCTCCTCATCGGGACCAACGGACTTCGTGGCTTCGTTCAATTCATCCGCATATTCCTTGGAAGCTAAGGCAGCTCCCATCGAAGGCGTCAAATCAAGTTCCACCATTCCGATATAGGCTCCACCTGTGAAACCTAAACTAATGACGAAAAGAACAAGCTGAGTAGCACATTGCCCATTCGGATTATTCCGCTTTTGAGTTGCAAAGCAGCTCTACCGGCCAGCCACCCCCTTCGGGAGCGTCTGGGTCGATCCACAGGTGCCCTTTTCCGTTCTTGAAGCTTTTGCCTAGTTGGTCGGTATTCATGTAAAATCGGTAGGTAATTGCGGTCTGTTCTTTATCCTCGAAGGCAACCGTCATAGTGGGCTTATTGCTATGCTGATACCAAAAAACCTTGCCCAGCATATCAGATTCCCAGAATTTTCCTTTTCCGAGGCGGGAGCTTTTCTTCCAGAGTCCCGTGACCACCATGTTTCCATCTGAAACGGGCACTTTATATGCGCGCACTTCATCGTCGGACATCTTCTTAAAGTCAACGCCCTCAAGTTTACTGAGGTCTCCCTCAATCTCCATTCTAAAGGCGCGGCCATCCTTTAATACTTTGCCGTGTTTATCCACTTCCTTGCAGGAAATGCTCTGGTTGGAAATCTTTGCAAATGCAAAAGCCGTTAAGAAAAAGGATAATGCAAGAACTAGGATCTGTTTCATAACCCACCCCTATAAAAAAGTTCCACGCTGAGAGTCACATTGTCGCAGAAGAATTGTTTATGATACATGAAGCGCGGTGTCCATGGTTTTCTTGCGGCCTGCAAATTTCTTGTCCCTAGGGTCTGTTGGGCCGTGGAAGATCCTTGCCGGGGCTCCGGTTCTCATGAAACTACATAAGCTCACCGCTTGACACACTGCACCAGGTCGTTTAGGGTCCCGCTGTTAAAGGGGGTTCTCATGAAACTCAATTCACTCGTGGTTTTTGTTATGTTCAGCGCAAGCCTAGTTGCGAGCGCCAGTTCACTCGAATGCAGTGATTTCGGAGGGTCGAAACTTCAATACAAGTTGATAACGAAGGATGGTGGAGCTGGGCTACTGCCGAGGGAATATCTAACCCTTAATGGTGAAGTGCTAATCAAAAGAGATGGATATGAAGCTGATTCCAATATAAAGAAGGCGTTTTTTGGCATTTTGGAAAGTGCGTCAAAAACCCTTCTTGAAACCGAGACAAAAGATAAGAATTTTGCGCTGACAGCTTTTGTAACCAAGGTAACCATTTATGGTTTGGCAGGTGACGAGCAACCGCAACCTGTCCTTTATGAGGGCCTGGTTAGCTGCCAACGCGCACGCTACAAGGGAATTCCGATTCCTTGATAGTTTGTGAACTCATCAAGTGTTCTGGTGGATCATTTGCCGCTGAGGGCATTGAGAAAAAACTATGAGCGCTTTGGGCTCATGGGTAATCATAGAAAACAATCTAAACACAGGCATCGGTCAATGTTCGTAAAGGAAAAACTCGGGGAATAGCACGTCCAAATCCAAATCATGGACACTAGGATCGCTCAATACCAGTCTCTGCAACAAACCCTTCAAATTCCTATAACTGTCTGGAGATCGGTTTTTCAATCGTTTCAGGAGAGCATTAATTGGTGCAACATGTGCCTGTTCAAAGCCGGCGATGAGATGTTCTTCACGCTGATAGGTATTAGTCCCCCAATCACGATCGACACGCTTCTTTCTGGCTACAGCATCCTCCGGCCACGGTATCTTGAAAGATTCTCGGAGCAGTCTCAGTTTGTGAAGTCCGCTCAAATGAATGCGTTGTTCTATGACAAACGCCTCAACTGTCTTCGCTTCTCCTTCGAAACTTATATCATCAAGAACCAATGGATCTAGTTCTTCACTCAATTGCTCTCTCAATCCCGATGACAAGTCATTTAAAGCTCGTTGATGCATGACCATCGATATCCTGTCCGTCATGACTGTAATAATTACAATTGGACGTTCTCGCAAGCCGGGGTCTCCCATTTCGGCCGCAACAGCCTGATTAAAACGGTGAAGCGGAGGAATTACCATTCCTCCTGACCATGAATCGTACAGATCCAAAAGAATGATGGTTCCGCTCGAAATAAGACGGTTAACATGTTTCACAATAAGCGGGTTTCCCTCAAATCGCATAACGAATTGGCTTACGTGGTCCTCGGTGTCGTGACGATGGACAACCTTATCAAGAACGAGAAAGCGGCGCCGAAGGTGTTTGTCCACAACCGTTGGATCGGTAATCTTAACGAAACGACCTCGACCGCCATCTTCAAAAAAATACCACAGCGAAAGTGCGGTATTGGAATCTACGCCCCATCCAGCTGACTCGTACCACGCCGTACTCTGGGGCACAAGTTGATGAAGCGCTTCTGCGCAAGAGGTCCATGGGGAACCATTTCCCGGCAACGCCAAAACAGGCACTGACAGCCACGGTATCAAATTAGAAAGCGTACAGTACACTGCAAAATGTATCGAGCGAATCTTCAACATTGTCGCCACCGCACAGGACATATAGCATAAATTGAAAGGCCGAGTCTTAAAACTTTTCGTTGTGGGACAACCTGTAGGCGGCCTTCAAGCCGCCTACAAACCTGGGACATCCTATCACGAAAGTACTCAGTACGGACCGTCAATGACGGTAGCTCCAACAATGGACAACTCCTGGTAGTAGTTAAAGCAGATATGGGATATTTATCTAATATCAACAGACGCATTGCGCCATAAGTCGAAACATGTTAATTTATTAAATTATTATTAAGACGCTTCCAGTTCTCTGCTATTTGTTGTTCTTTTTTCCGACGTTTGCCTTCGGACATTCATGCGCTTTCTACTTGGCCTTAGTGGGTGGAAGACCCCATTCTGTCGAAATATCAGCAAACGATCTTCTTTCTGCTCCATCTGCTGTCTCATCTGACGGACAGCTAAGGGCTGTTGCTTTAAAAGGGGAAGTGCTTGTGTGGCGAAAAGACAGTGAACAAGCATTTACCCACATTGATATGGAAGACTCAGTCGCGCTCGCGGTTAACAATGTGCTACGCTTGCAGCTGGAGGGAGTCGGAAGTCTTTCGTTTTCGTCAGACAATCGGCGTCTTCTAGCCGCTACCGGTAAGGATGTTTTGGTTTGGAGCCTGGGCAGTGGGGCACAAGAGAATATTTTTTCTTTCCCATCAACAATTACAGCAGTTGCTATTTCGCCAGATGGGCACACCGTTGCGGTCGGCTGTGCCGATCGAACGATTTATCTTCGAGCAATAAATAAGAAAGGTATCAACGGAATGTTAGAGCTTCCCGAGGTTACGGGAATTGACTACGATCGAGATCGGTCTTCCGCAGTTGTTACAGCGCTCGCCTTTTCCCCTGATTTGCAGCGCCTAGCCAGCGGTTCATTGGATGGGATGTTCAGAATCTGGGATGTTGAAAAGGGTACGATGACCCATCGCTATAAGCAAAAGACCGAACCAGTGCGGGCGATTTCATTTATTGGCGGCGATTACTTGGCTACGCTTACTGCCTATTCGATGGGACATATTCAGGTTTTTGACATTAGTGATCCGGATCATCGATTTCTGCTGAGCCAGGCAGAAACGTCATTTAATCGAGATATTCCACGCAGCGCAAAGTTCCCTACAGCCTGCATATGCACTTGTCACCTGTCCAGGCATGGCTTGCTGCGTAAGCCGGCGATCGCTTGATAAGGCCGAGACTTTGTCTGAACTGCATTTTCAAGAAGCCGGTAAAACAACAACCCTCGCGATTTTGAAGTTCTGCGGTTAAACCTGAAGACAAATTCATCGAGATAGACAGGCAAATGCTTGGTGTCGATTCTGCCTTGGTATGTTCCCAGAACCCAGCGCTTAAATAAAGAGGCGACGCGATGGACCTTTGGCAAAATATTTTGTTCTCGGATATCCTTTCTGCTGTCCGGGGTAATTTTCCTCTGATGTTTATACCCGTGGTTAGTAATAAGTAGATATCCTTGCCACCCATTGGTTTCAACCGTGCTGCCGGGTTCAACGCATTCTTGAATGCCGGAAAGTAGTGTTTCGCCACTGGTGTTTGGGATTAGCTTCATTCGAATGCGCCCTATACGATCTCCGTTCTTTTCCACGCAGGTGAGAATTAAACGTTTGTTATACACCTCTTTTATGGTTCCCATGCCTCCGAGCCAGATTTCATCAACTTCTACATCACCCCTAAGAAGATCGCGATTGGGGCGCACCATAGCACCACGCAGCTTTTGTAGCAGCATCCATGAGGTGCGGT
Organism: Deltaproteobacteria bacterium; assembly: GCA_016207775.1. Lineage (GTDB taxonomy): Bacteria > Bdellovibrionota > FAC87 > UBA2466 > UBA2466 > JACQOU01. Next base: position 2,366 of record JACQOU010000068.1, on the reverse strand, counting down.
AACTTCCCAAACCTAATGCCCTTTGCAATCCCAAAGCATTTACTCCCTGCTTTTGGTTTGTAATCCACCAAGTGGCTCGAAACCAAAGCGTTAGTGGAAGATGGCTCTTGTGAAACAGAGTTCCACTTAAAGGGGAAAATTCGTGCAGACACCTATTGCACGTCACGCGGTCGCGGCTTTGCTTCCAGAATCCTGGATTTGAACACAATGGACAGATAAAACCATTGGGAAATCTCAGCTTGAAAAGGTAATCCTTACAAGCATCGTCAGTGGCAAACCGCTTCTCAAATTCGAGTTGGTTTACTGGGTAGTCCATACTCCCAATTTAAGCCACAACTCACAACAGGTGACAAGTGCATATGCAGGCCCTACAGAGGTTCTGCTTTGGTTCGCGGGCTACGTGGAAAGCTGGAAGCATCCCAGCGAAGTTCAATCGACTGGGAAGTATCGTCATTATCAGTAAAAGCGGCCACCTCTCCATTGCAAAGCCACTTACAACAGTTCTGCTATAATCCGTACGCCTTGTCTGCACCTTGCCAATCAAAATCAGTAAATGCACCCTTTTTGGGGTCGGTTTTCATGGGTTTTGCCCGATATCGAATTTCGAGGGGATGACCCTCGACCGTGAATATGTTCTTGATGGCGATAAAATGGTAATAATAATCCTTGCCAGCTTTGACGTCGGTATCCTCAAAGTTATGATGCGTTCCTACGGTAAGTGCTTTAGCAACTTCTTTGGTTGGTCGCTCAATACCGCCTTCGCTTCTCTCAATGGTCCAGGAGTTAACATCCTCAACCCGCGCGCTATTCCAATCGAGCTTTACGATGCAACCGGTTTGCTCGCATCCAGTGTATCTTGCTTGAAAATTCAGTGCCTTGAACACTTCCTCACGCCAGTCGCCAGTTGGATTGTCTATCGATATTTTCTTGAAAGGAATTTGAATTGGTCGTGCGCTTGAGTGGCTATCGATTTCAGCGATAATGTTGTACACGTAGGAATGACCGGCGAATATGGTCTTATCGCTCCAAGTGCGTATTTTGCCATCAATTCGATCGTCGGCAATCGCCGTTCCGTTATCGGTTTTTTGGATAAGCCACCTGTGGGGGCTTGTGTCGGTTACCCAGTTAAGCGTTGCCTCGTCTTTCGCTTGCTCACCTGTCGAGACTGCGTGAACAGTCGCTGAAATCGAACCGTCAATTTGGGTAATTGCACTGACTCTTGAGTCCTGTTGTTGGCAGCCGAATATAAGAAGGGCCGCAAGTATGACCGAGAGAGATACACGAAGCATGATTCTTTCCTTCGTTGGTCCGATAAAACGCAATATGTCCTTGCCCATGGTTGCCCCCTTAAAAAGAAAATCGTGGCGTATAGCCAATTTGAAAAAACACCCTGACTGCAGAGGCCGCCCCGGAACTCACCCGAGTGCCCGCGCCAAGCTCAAATCGAAGGTCCCTCCAGTCGAGCGTGTATACCGGCCCCAGATAAAACTTGATGGCATTTTCAGTAAAGATATCAGTACCCAATGAGCGCCCGTTCGGATTTATTGGGATATCTGTTACGGTTGTCTCGTTCACTCCCACAAGCGCCAAACCTGCGGCGTGCTTCAGGCGTCCTTCCTGAGCGATAAGATAGCTAAGTTCCGCTTGAATACCCCGTTTCTCGATAGTCCAGTACATTCCGGAGACACTGATCGAAATCGGTACGCGGGCAAGATTTGTGAGCCCCAGGTGCAAATTTCCGAGTGCGGGTGTCCCCATGGTAGCCCCAATATGCAGGGCTGGCTTATTGGCATTCGGATCATTCCAGCGGTATGAATAGCCGCCTCTTGCCGTGGGGGGGAGCTTGCTGCGTGCGATCGTTTTTCGAGAAATAGCTATTTTTGAAAGCTCTTTTATCTCCCGGTCAATGAATTGGGAGAGCAGCTTCGGCACATCTCGCTCTGCGACACTGGTGGCAAGCTGCGGCCTATTCCACATGGTCGGCCTATAGAGCTGTTTTGACGACGAAGCTTCATATCGGATGTAAGAAACATTGGACTGGATGGTATGGCCATAATCCGACGGCGATTTTCTCACGCTCACATCGAGCCACACCTTGGGAGAAAGAATCTCTTCAAGGGACAAGGTTTTTGCGTTAAAAGCTGCACGGTAGTTTCCCTGGAAAATTGCTGCTTGAATTCCACTTCGTTCGAGGTCTTTCACAACCGTTTGACTTAAGAAATTTCTATCAAACCCATCGATTCGATCCCCGCCCTTTAGATCGACAATTACCTGTATCGTTCCTTGAGTCAGCAAAGGCTCAATAGGACCGTGAACTTTTATGTCGTGCTCAAAAAGGTCAGTACTTTCAGCAAACGCGACTGCGG
>JACQOU010000067.1 GCA_016207775.1 Deltaproteobacteria bacterium | reverse complement strand
GGCTATACCCATGGATGCACAGATAACCATATTACGGTTCATGAAAACTTTGTCGCTTTTTTCCCTAATATCCCAAAATCCGATCATTAAGAATATCCAGGGGACCATGGCTGCTGGTGGGTAGGTAGCTAATGCGAGGAATTCCAAGAATACAGCTTTAAGAAAGCAAGCAGTATATATTTTCCCCTCTGCTCTTAGCATTTGTTCTGCAGCTAGTAAGCTTAGTAAGACTGCTATTAGGTCAATACCGTTACTAATATAACCGATATAGGTTTGAAAGGTCGGGGTAAGAAAAGCCGTTCCAATCATCATGAGGGCCGGCAAGCGACCCACCCTTTTCACTACTCCCAGCCTCTGAAATATTTTCCACAAGACCCAACAGCAAAATAACAAAATAATCAGCAAAAAACCTCTAACGAAGGCGCCATGGGCAATATCTCTAATGGGATACACCAGAGCGGCATAGACCATTGCACCGATAGGCCGACCGATTTCATAGAATAGCATTGGAGTAATCGGATGACTTAAGGGGCTCGAACGATCCCAGAAAAACAAGCTCCAATCATCATGATATAAATACGTAGTAGTTAGTGCTGGCGAATAGACTAAAACGATTACTAAGGGGAAAAAAATACCTATTGCAATAAGAGGAGAATTTTTCAAACTGACACATAACAATAAGTTAATGTTGGGATGTCAAGCAGTTCGTATAGGGACCAATGCCGCCCGGCCCGGTGGCTCCAAGACTGCACTGCACCGCTAAGGGCACCTCGAATTTGCTCTTCGCTGCTCAAGTCGCACGGAAGGAAGGTGAACCGCTTATCCGACTCCAAGTCATGCAACGCATAGCTTTTTTGAATTCCACGTGAAATACCCCAGACCATAATTCCTTTTTCCAAGGAAAGTCTGGCTAAGTCATTCCCCAGCCCCGAGGAAACTCCTGTAATGAATACTTGCACTTCTAGCCTCTGCCAGTTCGATAATGGTTCAAAATCACTCACTACCTCGCGAAAGGCAAGGGGTTCTTGTACTTGCCTTTTGTTTCAAGAGAACAATGCACAACACGCAAATCAGTAGGCTCCATTGAACCAAAACCGCATAGTGATAAAAGGAAAATGGTATGTTCGCCCGCAAATGAAACGAACCAGAGGGCAGGGATACCATAGTCATTGCACCACCCAAGAAGGGCATTGCCTTGACTGGCTCATCATTAGCAGTGAGGACAGGCTTCAGCCTGTAGCTATATGGCAGAATGATAAGAGCAGGTTCCTTTAAATAGCCCTTCAGATTAAATCCTTGAGGTGTAACCTGAAAACTTTGCGGATTAAGATCCACTAAATTCTTTTCCAATGACGAACATCGTAGATCATTTCCCTCTGAAAGCACGAATAGTCGGTAATCTGAAGCTGGTTTGATTGTATAGGCTGGTTTAGCTGGAATGCTGTACGGACCCCTGAATAAAGACGGACAGTGTCTCATCAAGGAATAGCGTTCGCGGTAAGTAAGATGAACAAGTGTGTCGCCGATCCAGCGCTGCCAATCCGATTTCAGCTCCCGAGCTTTCAACCAGTAAGTCCAATCGGTTCTTAGCATCGACTCAAACTCCTCGTTGGACCAGCGGCCAGGCGAGCGAATTGCGCCATCCATCAGCCGAATGTGAGTATTAAAGTAAAGAGAGTAGTATCGGTGACTTTCGAAAAGCAAAATAGTCAAGACAAGAGTACAGAATAGGGTTAGCCAAATTCTACCCTTGCAACGAAAGTAATTCATTAATGTGAGAACACCCATACCCGCAAGAAAGGATAAACAAAGGTTTGGGAAGGGGAAAAAATGATACCACTGGCGGAACTGACTAATAAAAGGAAAATGACTCAGAAAGAGAAGTTGGGGAAGGTAGCCATTGACGCCGGCCACAGCCCAGATCGATAAAATTAAAGTTATGAATACTGGGGCCGCTTTCCTAAAGTTCAGGAGAACACCCAGGATCGCTAAAAGCAGCCCCCCATAAGTAATAAAGAAAACAAAATCGTCATCAGGCCGTTTATCAGTAGGCATAACGTACTGAGAAAAAGACTCAATAGGAGGACAGGTTCTGTTCTGCAGGTTCATACGCATGTAATCGGAGTACGATGCCGCATCAATGTCTACAGCTCCCCGCGCAGGACTGATAAATTTTTTTTGTTCACCCTGTATGTAGAGAAGCGGAAGAGCGCACGCAAAAAAAAGAGCAAGAGCAAGCGCCGTAAGGGGAAGCTTGCCTGTATCCCAAGTCTGCTTATTCACCAACCATGAAAGCCTTCCCAAGCAAAGCAGCGGTACAACCAGGAAAAGAAAAGATAATATCAAATAATGAGGGTAACAAGTGGTGCAGGCTATACCAGCAAAGACGGCGGCAAGTAGAATGAATAAGTAATTTTTTCTTATCCCTTTTAGGGCAATTAATATCCACGGTACCCAGAAAGTGGTACCAATCACATGTTCCTGGTGCAGCACAGTAGTCCCTGTTCCCGTCAATATAAGCAAAAGCGTAGCGTAAGTTGCAGAAAATCTGCTCCTGAAATTCGACCATAAAAAGATCCACCACCCTATCGCAAACAACGTTATCCCTATTGTAAGGGTTATCTTGTAGGCAGTCACAATATCAAGCGGAAGGAAGCAGTAAAGAAAATACCCTAACAGGCGATGCGGTAACATTGAGGCCCAAGCTAACGAAGCAACGCCCACCGGGCTTCCGCCTGCAATCGGATACCAAGTAGGCAGAGCGTGCGTATATTTGAATGAATTGGCGAAATAACTGAAATTATATAGTTGGAATACTAGATTATCGCGAGGTAAATAAAAATCAGAAGAAAGAACTGGAATAAACACAAAACCGAAATAAATCCCACATACAAATAGAAGGTGAACGAAAGACAGGACACTTTTTATTTCCAAGAGAGTACACACTTTATCTATAACTTTTTGTAGCAAATACGGAAACCGCATTGTGAGATATCCTTCTTAAGCTAATATTTCCAATACCCTTCGACATGTCAAATTCTTCGTTGCTTGTTGTTTTTTCAGAGTGCAGCTAGCACTTTTAACTGTATTTGTCTAAACCCCTTCGCATTAATTCCTGAATTTTCTTGTCAACAATTTACTGCTAAAGTAATCATTTATTCTGCGGGGTATGTTTTGATGGATGGGCAAACTGAAAATATTCTAAATTTAAGAGAGGGCATTAAGTTTAGAAAGATCTCCAGTCTGGATGGAAGTGATCTGTATGGTAGCTTGGACGAAAAACTGCGTAGCCTCGAAGAAAAAAAAATAACCATCAAAGAAAGAACAAACACTGAAATACCCACTTACTCTAAGGCCAAAGCTTACCGAAATAATAAACTAAAACGAGTGTTTTCACGTGTAGGCTATTTTCAAGCTATCGTAAGACAGCGACTGGTAGGAAAGGACTATCCGGTCATTGCGATAATAGTGGTGAACAACAAATGTAATTGGAATTGTACTTACTGCTTTGGCGACTATTCGAAAAGAAATGATATTGACTACAGCACCAACGAAATAAAGTACATTGTGGATGAACTACATGCAATGGGTTGTCGGTACATCAATATGCATGGTGGCGAAACCCTTCTTCGATCTGATGTCGGCGAACTAGTTAATTTTATCAAAAATAAGGGCATGTACCTTGCTATCATTACCAATGGTCAATTGCTTCCCAAAAGATTAGACGATTTGCGTGGCGTTGATAGTATCACCCTCAGTTTGGACGGTAGGTCCGAGAGCAACGATAAAGTACGCGGTAACGGTACCCACGACATTGCGCTAAGTGCTGTTCGTTTAGCTATTAAGGAAGGAATCCCGGTACGAGTGTCGGCTACAGTCACCAAACATACAAAGAATGACGTAGGCTATTTAGCAGAGCTAGCAAAAAAGGAGGGGTTCCAACTTTATTTCAGTATACTCTTCAAGTCTGTTAAACATGCTACAGATATTGAAATGGACGCCGAGGAAATACAGACTGCACTCAAACAAATAGCTAGATATAAGCACATGGGCTATCCAATTTTTACTACCCATCGGGCGCTGCGAGCTGCCCTTGAATGGCCATTTGACTATAATGCTGTTCATCATTGTACGGAAGCACAGATTCCTTCTGCTTATCGAAAGTACCACATACCTTGCTATTACAGCAAAACGAAATTTACCATCGAAGCAGACGGATACATATACCCCTGCTTCCTAACAACGGACGGTTCTTTCCAGCCAAAGAACTGGCGCGAGGTAGGTTTGCGTGAGGCAATCAAGCATGTCATGGTTTCAAACACTTGTAAGGCTTGTCCAGCAATGAGTCAGAACGACCATAACCTTTTACTTGGCTTAAACTTCAAGCATGTTGCTTACGTTATTAAGGAACAGTGGAAGGAAGCACTGAATTTTGGATGAGCAGCATTTACTACCCAATCCATTACCCCTGTGTGCCAACCTAGTCTGAGACATTCCGCATAGTGTTAATTAAACTGCTGGGCGGGATGGAAAAATTATGAGAGTAGGTAAATCCGTGAAGAACGGATCGAATGGGGGAAGTGTGCTGTCAACGATGGTCGGGGGAACCGCGTGTGTGATCAAGGATTCTGTGAAGGTCAAGGACTTGGCCTCGCTTGGGTTGGCTCCAAACGTGGTGGCGGTGCCAGATTCCGAGGTGAGGGTGAGGCGTCGCCGGCGACATACACGAGAGTACAAGCTTTCGATTCTGAAACAGGCGGAGAAACTCAAAGGCAAAGACGGTGCTCTCGGAGAGCTTCTCAGACGGGAGGGACTCTATACTGCCGCGCTCTCTACGTGGCGAAAGCAAAGAGATGAGGGCCTTCTTGGACAGGCGCGTGGAAGAAAGGCGCGGTCCGAAGAGACAATCCAAATCGAGAGGCTTGAGAAAGAAAACCGGAAGTTAAAAGAGAAAATCGGTCAATATCAGCTCGTCATCGAGGCTCAAAAAAAAATATCGGAAATCCTGGGGATCAAGCAGGAGAACGTTCCGCCGATGCCGGAGGAAGACAACGAGTAAGGCGACTGCTTGATGGGCTCGTGGGGAGAGTGAGTATGGTTTTTGCGTGCAGTGCAATGGGGATTCCGAGGGCGACGGCATACCGGACCATTGTACCAGAACCGTCCATGTTGCAAGCAGTAGCCAAGGTGTCTCGTCTGAATCCACGGGCGATTCCCACCGATGAGCGTAAGCAGGTGTTGGATCTCCTCAACGGCTCTCGATTCGTCGATAAATCGCCACATGAGGTTTATGCCACCTTGCTGGACGAAGGAATCTACAAGTGCTCGGTGAGATCGATGTACCGGATTTTGTCCGAAAACAAGGAAGTCTTGGAGCGCCGGCAAATTATCCAACGCCCTCGCTACAAGAGGCCGGAACTTCTTGCGACTGGGCCAAATCAAGTTTGGAGTTGGGATATTGCGAACCTCCTTACGATTGAGAAATGGAAATATTTTTTCCTGTACGTACTCATCGATATCTTCAGCCGCTACGTCGTGGGCTGGCTTATCGCGGAGAGAGAGTCCGCAGAATTGGCAAAGCAGCTGATTGTTGAATCCTGCGAGAAGCAAGGAATCAAGGAGCGCCAACTTACGATTCACTCCGACAGGGGCGGGCCGATGAAATCTTTGACGCTATCCCAAATGTACGTCGTGTTGGGAATCGAGCGAAGCCTTTCGCGGCCGAGTGTCAGCAACGACAATCCCATTTCGGAATCGGCATTCAAAACGGCGAAATACCACTCACTCTTCCCGGGGCGATTTGGCGTTATCCAAGACGCACTCGAATGGGGCCGCGCCTTCTTTCCGTGGGCGAATGATGACCACCACCACTCCGGAATCGGCTACTTTACACCGAAGCAAGTGCACTACAGACTCGCCCTGGAAGTATACGATTTGCGGGTAAAGACGCTCAAAGAAGCGTTTGAGGCACACCCAGAAAGATTTGTGAAGGGGACTCCTAAGCCTCTCAGCGTTCCAACAGAGGTCTGGATCAATCCCCCAAAACTAATGGAGGTGGTACCGGCGAACATTACGCCGATATTAACTTAATTTCAGAAACCGGGTGTCTCAGACTCGTTGACAAGTTCCGCATCATCAAGTGCGAATGGATGGGCTAGAAGCTAAAACCTAGCTCCACTAATGCGATTGGATAGATTGTCGCATATTTTACATCAGCAAATGGAAGTGTCCTGCACACTCTTTCCGTAGTTGATGATTCGGTTGATATTTAAGTTGATATTTGCTACGTTGAATATAGTAATTTTTGCATGTTCAAACCCAAGTACGATTTCGGACAAAATAGAAAAACGTGAAACCGCTGAAGTCCGCTCTGGTATTGGGTTTTCGGTGATTTTATTGATCTTTGAATTTTCGTTTTTATCGTCGGTTTCTGCTTGATATCCTAGTTAGTTTTTGTCGGGTTTTACCCGACAAAAACTATCCTGAGCGCGTAGCGCGAAGGATCTCGTCGTATTTAGCAGGGAATTAATTTTGTGCCGTTACGCTTCCTACTGGTCATTGTTTGAGATACGGCAAGATGATAGGTGGGGATATGGCTTATGTGTACATGCTAACCAATGATAAAGGAAATGTGCTTTATACAGGTGCTACGTATAATCTGAAAGAGCGACTATATTTGCATAAGGGTGGTTTTGTCCCTGGCTTTACGAAAAAATATAACATTCACAAGTTGGTATATTTTGAAGAGTATGCGGATATGGCAGCGGCAAGGGAACGTGAAAGACAGCTCAAGGGTAAAAGTCGTGCCAAGAAGGAAGCGCTCCTTCGTTCAGCTAATCCCACTTTATGTGATTTATCGTCGAAAATATCTTGAAAAGTCTCGGTAGAGTTGCGATCTTTTCCTTGTGATGTACGGATTTACCGCGTTAGGGGGAAGCAATGGCAATCGACGAGAATTCCAGGGGGCAGTACTCACTTTTCGAGTTGGGGATGTGGCGCACCACAGTAAGTATCGAGCCGACACACAGGCTTGCCATGTTATGTCGTTCAATTCCCTGGGAGGAGCTGATAGAGGAATCGGTTCCCCTTTTGTACGACGAGCAGGGAATAGAGCGGGACGGTGCTGGCAGAAAGCTGAATTTTTGGAATCGGAGGGGAGTCTGGACCATACTTCCATAGAAGAATTTCGCAACCGATTCGGAACCAAGGGGGCCCAACTTATTACCGCGGACATGATGAAGGTGGCCAAGGAATTTGGGTTCACGAAGGGCGACGATGTGGACATGGACTCAACGGTGCAAGAGGCTGGTATTACGCATCCCACCGAGATGAAGCTCATGGGGCATTTAATGAGACGGCTGGGGAAGCTTCACCAAGAGATAAAGAAAGTTGGGCAGAAGGGAATCCAAGGAATAGGAAATATTCTCAAAGGCTTTTCCAAAGTTTCAGTCGAGTACCGCTTTTTTGCCAAGACAAGGGAAAAGAAAGTAGCCTTGACGAAAAAGGCTGTGGAGTTATCTGGGGAAGCTCTTTTGGCGCTTTCAAATATTTTGCCTGGGACCAAGTCATTCGATGCTCTGAAGGGAAGACATCAAGAGGAGATTTTAAATGCTTGCCTAGAAAGCGCCATCACGCGGTTAGTCGTGGCTCGAAACTATTCGGTTTTTTCGACGGAAACTACACTCAGGTGGCGCTTTCTAGGCAAGCATTAGATTTTAAGATTTCTAGATCTTGGGCCAAAACTTCTCTCACAGATTGTGTATTGGCTAAATACAGGCAAGGTGGCCAAAGACAAGATTGTGACTTTGTGGAAGTGGATCCCCACCTGCATTCCCAAGGGCAAAATTGGAAAGCCTGTGGAATTCGGCAGAAAATGGATCATCAATGCTTACTCAGGTGGGTATGTGCTTTTAATAGCCCCAGAAAACCCAAAACTGCACGACCAGCATTGTGTTATCGAATCGCTATCGTTGCACAGCCAGTTCTTCGACCAACCGCCAAAAAGCTACGGCACAGATCGTGGAATGTCCTCGGCCGAAAACCTGGAATATTGTTTGTCCTCCGAGATAGAAAAAATTGCAATTCAACCCAAAGGGCAAGGACAACCGCTAGTCAGCACAAAGGACCACAAAGAGCTATCGGACCGCCGAGCCGCCATAGAGCCCCGCATTGCACATCTCAAAGCACGGGGTCTTGGCAGAAGTCGAATGAAAACCGATCTTGGGGATTTGATCTCAGGCTATCGATCTGCGCTCTCTTACAATTTAAGCCATTTGATGCGAGATCTAAGCCTCCAACCAGCAATCGCCACACGGTGACAAGGAAAAATCAAAAGCGGCAAATGATAAAAGGCAGCCTTTCCTTCGATACAATTCCCTGCTAAATACGACGAGATCCTTCGCGCTACGCGCTCAGGATAGTTTTTGTCGGGTAAAACCCGACAAAAACTAGTTAGCAAGGG
>JACQOU010000066.1 GCA_016207775.1 Deltaproteobacteria bacterium | reverse complement strand
GTGTTCACTCCTTTTCGGGATGTTCAGTGCGGCCTCTCTTTTTCTTGGCCATTTTGGATTTGGAGCGGTCTTTGCGACCATTTCCGCTTTCCTGGACTCTTTGGACGGTTTGGTAGCAAGGCTTACGGGTTGTGCATCTGACGCAGGGGAAGTGCTCGACGCTGCGATCGATCGATACGTGGAGTTTTTTTTCCTGGGGGCACTGGTTCTTTACTATCGTGATATGGTTGGGTTGCAGTTGCTGGCGATTGCGGTGCTTCTGGGCTCATTCATGGTGAGTTATTCCACTGCAAAAGCTGAGGCTCTGGGCATTAAGATAGCATCCGGGATGATGCGAAGGCCTGAACGGGCATTCTATTTAATTGTCGGCGCGGCTCTTTCCCCCATCTCCATTCGTTTTCTGGAAGCATTCAACCCCATTCCTATTGGCTATCCAATGGTCGCGGCCTTGTTATTTGTGGGCTTGTTGTCGAATATCACTGCCATTGAACGTTTTTGGACTATTGCCAAACGGGTGCGTACGCGTAATGGCGTTCTAGACCATTCGTCAAGCAACGAACCCGCAATAGAAAGGGAAGCAGAAAATAATCAATGGACAATAACGAATACCGATCCCATTCAGATCGGTTAGCAGTGGATCCGGGTATTAGCCACCCCACCCATCAAAAAGCTTGCATTAAAACGAATATTCCAGGTCCAAAAAGCCAAGCTTTGCGTGATCTTGAACAAAAGCACATGGCACCAGGGCTCCAAGGCTTTGCTCTGATGGCCGGCATTGCGGTGGATCATGCACAGGGAAGTGCGGTTACCGATGTCGACGGCAACACGTTTATCGACATTATCGGAGGAATCGGAGTCAATGGTCTTGGTCACAGCCATCCGAAATTCATACACTCTGTAGCCCGACAACTTGCCAAAGCATCGGTAGGAAGCTTCACATCCGAAGCGCGTGTTGATTTTCTTGATCGGCTTGCCAAACACCGACCTTCTGAACTTGTCCACAGGGCTCAACTCTATTCGAGTGGTGCGGAAGCCGTGGAATCAGCTCTTCGGCTTGCCAAATGCCACACCGGCAAACAAGAGTTCGTTAGTTTCTGGGGCGGCTTTCATGGGAAGACAATGGGCGTTCTATCGCTCATGGGCTCAAACTTTAAGGATGGCTTGGGGCCTATGGTCCCTGGCTGTCACATTGTTCCGTTTGCCAACCCCTATCGGCCACCGGTAGTGACGGGCGATCTCACAGGTGCTTGCATTGATTTGGTTCGAAAACAGCTGAAATTTCAGGCGCAAGGCCGCATAGCTGCTTTTATTATAGAGCCCATGCAGGGAACAGCGGGCAACGTCATTCCGCCGGATGACTTCTTGCCTGCCGTTAAAGAACTGGCCCGTGAATTTGGAGCATTGTTAATTGCGGATGAGATGATCACCGGTTTTGGCCGAACCGGCAAATTTTGGGGATGCCAGCATTCGGGCGTTGAGGCAGATATCGTGACGGTTGGGAAGCTGGTTGGTGGTGGCTATCCTCTAAGCGGCATTATCTCAACAGACGCTATTGTAGCGGCTAAGCCTTGGTCTAATCCGTCGGGCTCATCGTCGAGTTATGGAGGCAACCCTCTTGCGTGTGCGGCAGCGGCAGCCTCCCTGCGCATTATTGAAGAGGAAAAGCTCGTGGAAAACTCAAAGCGGGTGGGCGAGTATTTTTTGAAGAAACTTCAGCCCATGGTGGATCGCTATCCTTTTGTGGGCGATGTGCGAGGAAGAGGACTGTTTATCGGGATGGAACTCGTAAAGGACAAAGCGACCAAGGAGCCACTGCCCCGTCCTGTCACTGAAAAAATATTTCAAGAATGCTTAAAGCGTGGGCTACTGACGATGGCCTATTCGGCAAGTTTTCGAATCCAGCCCGCCTTAACCATTGATGAGGCAACCGTCGATGAGGCGGTAGCGATACTTACGGAAGTGTTCGAGAGGGTGCCCATTTTTTTCTAGTTTCCAGCTTCTTAAACGACGCCCAAACAGACTCTCGATAAAGAATCACACCGACAACAGCAACGGCATAGGACGACGACCTACCTATTTCTTACCCTTTAATAAATCTTGAAGTGCAGCAAACGGTTGATGCTGCAGTTTTGCTTCTGGTTCAGCCGGTGGCGAATCGGAGGCGTAAGCATCAGCAACACGATAGCGAGCGTGTTCGTTTTCATGGCAATAGATACAGAGGAGTTCCCAATTGCTTCCGTCCGGTGGATTATTATCGTGGTTATGATCCTTGTGATGCACAGTCAGTTCTTGGAGCTTTTTCCCACCGAATTCTCGTCCGCACTTTCCGCAAATCCAGGGAAAGAGCTTTAATGCCCTATCGCGATAGGCTTTCTCAAACTCTTGTCGGTTCTTGCGAACCTCGGCAACAATCGAATCTACCGTCTGGTTTTCCGATTTCTTGTTGTCAGATGACATAAGCAAACACACTACCTTTTCTAATCTCTGGTGACTTCTCTTCTGCGTACAGAGAACAGAAAAGAAAGTAAATCGAATTTTCATACTGGCTGCTCATCACTCAGCAGGAGCAATCGGTACCCAACTCCTGATTCTGTCTATACGGGCAAATATTGGTTTTTCCGAATTTAGGTTCGGGATATCGAATGCAGAGACCCAGATGATCTTTTCGTTGTCGGTGCAGCCTTGCTCGGAGAAGCTTCTACTATTGTGACCGGGGATTCGGATTTGTTAGTACTGAAGCAGGTGAAAAACGTATCTATTGTCTCTCCTCGCCAGTTCTGGGAGTCTATCCGCAACCAATTCAACTGACGGGGGTAAAATATAGACTCACGATAGGTAAGCCTCTTCCCTGGCTATGCTTAGTACATCTCAACACCGCCATCTCATTATTGTTTTCCCGTTCTTTGTAGATACTGCGCAAAAGTTCTTCACAAGCCTACAAACCAAGCACCTGTAAATCCAGGTTTTCTCTTTGGCTGTGTTCTTGCAACCCAATTCAATGAACGGAACACGCCTTTCATCCCCTCTCAAGGAAAATTGAGTCTCCGTTCCCGTCAGTGAGTGAGGCTCAACATGAAAACAAAAATTGTAAATGCTTTAGTGACCTTCATCCTGCTGTTCGGCAGTGCTTGTGCAAAGGACAGGGTTGCCACCACGGGCCAGAAAGTAACCCAAACGCCCGCTCCTCCCGCTGCTCCGAGCAATTTATCCGCTTCGGTGCAGGCTCCTACTGAGGTTAACCTGACATGGAAAGACAATAGCAACAATGAGGATGCCTTTGTCATTAAGCGATCGGAGGATGCAGGGGCGCTGTATTCGGAAATCGGGCAGGTCGGTTCCAATGAAACCCACTTTCAGGACGCGGCCGCCGAAGCCAACACCACTTACTATTATCGGGTTTCAGCCAAAAACGCCGCCGGTGAAGCAGACTCCAACGTGGTTTCCCTGACTACACCTGTGCAAGTCGGAGTTTTGACGGCGCCGTCTGCTTTAATGGCAACCGTAAATGGCTCCCGTAATATCGACTTGCAGTGGGTGGATAACAGCTCAGGGGAAACGGGATTTGTGATTGAACGAGCCTCACAGGATTCCGGTCCTTTCAACCAAATTGCCATCGAGACCGGCACTAGCCACAGCGATGCCAATCTTGTAGCCGGACACTACAGCTATCGCGTAAAAGCGCTAGGACCTCAGGGCCAGTCAGAGTACTCCAACGTCGCGTCAGTCGAGCTGCAAGCTTTGGCGCCAGCAAGCCCGTCCAATCTAACTGCAACCGTTGTTTCTCGCACTCAAATTGATTTGAATTGGCAAGACAGCAGCAACAATGAGGATCAGTTTTTGATCGAGCGCAGAATCGCTCCGAACTCATTTCAAGCTCTCGCATCGTTACCCTCGCCGGCAACCTCCTATTCCGATAGCACGCTTTCACTTCCGGCTAATGCGGATAGCACAATTGAATACCGCGTGCGAGCAGCCAACGAAGTAGGTAACTCAGACTTTTCCAATATCGCTACGGTTATGGTGCCAGCCATAAATCCCGCACCCACCGCTCCGTCAAACTTCACTGCAACTGCAGTCTCTGCTAATCAGATTGACTTAAGGTGGCAAGATAACAGTACGAATGAAAGCGGTTTCAAGATCGAGCGCAGCTCCGGTGACGGAGCTTCCTTTGAGGAGATTGCTCAGGTCGAAGCGAACGTCTCCACTTACGAGGATTCCGGAAGGGAGCCGGGACATTCATTCACTTATCATCTGACAGCCTGGAACGATAACGGCGATTCAGCCGCCGTTTCAGTCTCGGCTACCACATTTTCATTATCATTACCCGAACGACCGACGGATTTGACTGCCAGTGCTTCTGGGTCGGCCATTACGCTAAGCTGGCAACAGGATACCGTCACGAATGTAGTGAACTTTAAGGTTGAACGGAAAATCGATAATGATTTTTCGCTGGCTGGTACCGTGGATGCCCCCACCCTAACTTACGAAGATTCGTCGGTGGCAGCACAAACGCAGTATACCTACCGCGTACAAGCCTGCAACACCAGTGGCTGCTCACCCTACTCCGATCCTGTCGAAGCAAGGGTTTCAGATGCACTGCTGGCTCCCTCCGATCTTTCAGGCAAGTCAGCATCGCTTACACAAATTGATCTGACATGGAAAGATAACTCTTCAGAAGAAAATGGATTCATCGTGGAACGATCAGATGACGGAGAGACTTTTAACGAAGTAGGACGCGTGGGTCAAGACAGCGTTTCTTATAAAGACCCAGTAGATAAAATAATTAGCTTCCGCTACCGGGTTCGTGCTTATTACATGGATAACCTGTCCTCTCCGTCAAATGAAATAGCGATCACCCCGTCGGACCCTAACATCCCTAAAGCCCCGACCAATTGTAAGGCCGTGGCTGAGAATGCCACGTCGGTTGTGGTTTCATGGAAAGGAATCACAAAAAATATACAATTCTTAATCCAGAGAAAAACAGGAAATAAGGGTTTCTCTAACGTTAAAAAAGTCAGCGCGAAGAAAATGTGGCTGGATAAAGGTCTTTGCAGCAACCGAGAATATATTTACCGTATTAGGGCCCAGAACAAGAGGGGTGTTTCTGAATTTTGTCCTGAGGTGACGGTGCGCCTGAATGGCGAAGTCTTAAGCGCTCCTAGTAAGCTGCGGGTAAAAGCGGTCAAGAAAATGAATGAGCTCCATTGGCAGGATAACAGCAAAGGTGAAATAGCTTTCCATGTGGAGCGCAAAATTGAAAACGGCTCGTTCGAGAAAATAGCTCACTTAAATAAAAATCACCGTCAATTTAATGATAAAAAGGTATCCAATAACAAAACCTATACCTACCGAGTGAGAGCTATCGGACGCTTGTCAACGTTTAGCGCTTACAGCGAAGAGGTATCCGTCACGAGAAAATAGTGTGTTCAAATGACCACTTTTTAAACAATGCCCAAATAGACTCTCGATAAAGAATCACACCGACAACAGCAACGGCATAGGCGGAACCCCATAAGATATCCAAAACATAGTGATGGTTTAAATAGACCGCCGAAAAACACATCAGGAGAAAAAACAGCAAAGTGAGGATCCTAAGCGCTCCAAAGTGAAACGCATACAGCACCGCTTGAAGCGGATAAGCGATATGCAAGGAAGGAATGGCTCCATGCACGTCCGCGGAGCGCCCATACCACTGTTCAAAAACAGCAAAACCGATAAGCTGATCGAAACGCACGCATCCGGCAAGATTGGCTGGGATATCCGTCCTGGCTGACCCGAAGCCATACAGAGCAGCGTACCAGGGCGGAGAAGCGGCATACCAGTAGTACGTTGAATAACCGATCATGTTTACCCAAAAAAAAGCCCACATTACTTGGGGAGCAACCTTCTTAATGTATTCGGCTGATTGCTTTTGGGTGCCTTTACGTCCAAGCCAAAACTGAAAATAAGCAGCACAGCCGACGAACACGGGCACGAAGATCAGGTAGGCAAGGCCGGTGAAAAAATCGAGAACGGGATGCGTGTGCAGCTGAAACCACTCATTGGGCGTCAAGATTCCCTGGTCGGCCCGAACACCAAAAAAATATTTGTCGAAGCGGTAAGGCTCGCTGACGTGGATGGGTCCGCGGATAAAATCTGCGTAGTAACGTTGGCTGTCGTAAATGACTGCTGTCAGGATGAGCGGAAAGATAAAACAAAGAAACCGCCGGACTCTTGGTCCGCCGTAATACAGAACTACCGGTACAGCAGCAACCCAAACATCCGGTTTAAATCCACCCAAGAGCCCAAGCGCCCCATAGTACAGGCCCAGCAGAAAGAGGGGGTACCAGCGCTTCCACCCGCTTAGGTTCTTCCACCAATATGACCAGTCTTGAGTCCAGCCCCTCATGTGTCCGCTTTTATAGGATAAGGGACCGCACAGAGTCAATGTTGAGGTTAGCGTCCAATACCGTTAGCTTCCGTCATATACATATGCAGGGAACCCATTTACTATCTTGCCCCTAGCTTGAATATTTACTAAAAGTGAAGAAGACCTGAAATTATGGCTCGGCCCTGTGCGACAAAGGCTTGCGAACTCCGTCAGGTCCGGAAGGAAGCAGCGGTACCAAGATTCTTAGTGCGACGCAGGACAACCGAGCCTTCTTTAATTTATGAGTTATCTAGCAATTGCCAGAAAGTGGAGGCCCAGCCGTTTTGAAGATTTGGTTGGGCAGTCTCATGTTGTTCAGACTTTAAAGAATGCCATTGTGAATAACAGGGTTGCTCACGCCTATTTGTTCAGCGGCACTCGGGGGACGGGTAAAACCTCTGTGGCGCGCATTTTTGCAAAAGCATTGAGATGTCCCAATGTGAAAGAGGGTGCTCCCTGCAACGAGTGCCCAGAGTGCCTTGCTATTTCGGACAGTCGTTCCGTGGATGTTGTTGAGATTGATGGCGCATCCAATAATGGAGTCGAGGCGGTTAGAAGCATTCGGGAAAACGTTGCTTACGGAGCTTCGGTAGGGGACTACAAAATTTATATCATTGATGAAGTGCATATGCTGAGCATCAGTGCCTTCAATGCGCTTCTTAAAACCTTGGAGGAGCCTCCGCCATCAGTTGTTTTCCTTCTGGCAACCACCGAGTCGCAAAAGTTGCCCCTCACCATCCTCTCCAGGTGCCAACGGTTTGAGTTTAGAAGACTCACCATCCAAGAGATCAAGGGGCGGCTTGAGCAAATTTTGGTAACTGAGAACGTGTTAGTCTCTGAGCCGGGACTTAAGGTGATTGCGAGCCATAGTGAAGGAAGCTTGAGAGATGCCCTTTCCTTGCTGGATCAGGTGCTTTCCTTTCATAGCTCAACGGGAGGGGAGCCTCTAAGCGAACGTCAAGTAGTCGATGCTTTGGGGATTAGTGGGACAACTGCCGCGCAGGCGTTTCTCAGTAAAATCGTTAACCGTGATAGAGCGGGCATTCTGTCCGCCATCAGAGAAATCCATGCTTCGGGAGTCGATCTAAAACATTTCGCCCAGCGAACACTTGAAGAATTGCGGCTCTTGTACCTTAGCGCGCTTGCCAGGCAGGATAAAGAACTCATTTCTTCCGATGAACTAGATATTTCACCCAGCCAATTTACAGAGCTCTCGGAAATGGCATCCAAGGTGTCGGTGATCCAGATTGAGCGCATGGTTCAAATTCTATCAAAGGCTATCAGTCAGCTCGGTTTTTCTTCGCTTCCAAGATTTGTTCTGGAGATAGCTGCTTTTCGTATGAGTAGTTTAGATGGCCTTGAAAAAGTAGAAAACCTTTTGAGTGTAAAGGCAGCCGAGCCGGAAACTAAACGTTCTACTGAAACCGCACCCGCAGATAAGCAGCTGCGAGAACCATTGTCTGTCGAACAGAACAAGGTGCGCCCGGTTCAGCAAGAAGGGCATCGTGTTTGGCAAAGCTTTGTCGAAGCAGTGCTCAAGAAACGGCCCTTGATTGGAGCCTTGCTTTCTCATGCTCATTTTCGTTTTGAAGACGAACCTGCTGGGAAAAGTATTATTTTGGCTTTTCCGGAAGGCAGCTTCTACGAAAAACAAGCTGCCGATTCTAAGAATCGTCATGATATCGAAGAACATGTGAAAATGTTTTTTGGGAGGGAAACAACTGTTTTACTGTCAACGCAATTGGATAATACGCTGCCAAGTCTGCAGGAGCTTAGGGAAGAGCAAGTTCAAGCTGTTAAAGCCAGCGTATTAGGTCATCCAGCCGTCACAAAGATGCAGGAAATACTCAATGCGGATGTAGTGGATGTGACGGTGGGAGGGGATCCGTGAGCATAGCTCACAACACAGAGCGGAGGCCTTCTTCTTATGATTTCCAAGGATGAAAACGCGCTTGATAAGTTGATTCATTCCTTAAAACAACTGCCTGGTGTCGGGGAAAAAACGGCCACGCGACTTGCTTACTTTATTCTACGAGAGGCGGAGAGTTTCTCGACTCATCTTGCACAAAGTATTGTAGAGGCGCGCCAAAAGCTTCAGACCTGTTCCTCTTGTTGTAACTTCAGTGAAAACAGCACCTGCTTTATTTGTTCCAATTTGGAAAGAACAGAAGAAACCATTTGCGTAGTGGAACAGCCATCCGATATCAGCGCTTTGGAAAGGAGCCGCCAGTTCAAAGGGAAATACCATGTTCTTCATGGAGTGCTTTCCCCTTTGGATGGAATCCATGAAGAGAGTCTTAAAATTAAAGAACTTTTAACCAGGATTGAGCGTGGGAACGTGCGTGAAGTCATTTTGGCTACCAATCCAACGGTAGAGGGTGACACAACGGCGTTGTATATTGCTCGGCTTATCAAATACAATAACGTCAGGGTTAGCCGCATTGCCTATGGGATTCCGGTAGGGTCTGAAATTGAGTACCTGGATGGAGCGACCCTAGGCAAGGCTTTGCAAAATCGAGTATCTCTGTAGGAGAGCATGTCCTTTATTAATTACGCAGGCCGGGAAATAAATTGCAAAATTGTTTACTATGGTCCCGGACTTGGGGGAAAAACCACCAACCTGCAGTACATCTATAACCAGACCGGCCCTCAGAACAAGGGAGCCATGATTGCGCTTACGGGCCAGACCGAGCGCACGCTTTTTTTTGATTTTTTGCCACTTAATATCGGTGAGATTCGGGGCTTTAAAACCCGCTTTCATCTCTATACCGTCCCTGGTCAACATTTCTATGATGCCAGCAGAAGGCTCGTATTAAAGGGAGTTGACGGGGTCGTCTTTGTTGCCGATTCCCAGCTTGAACGCATGGAGGATAACCTGGACAGCTTTGCAAGCTTGGATGCAAATCTGCGCGAGCAGGGATACG
This sequence comes from Deltaproteobacteria bacterium, assembly GCA_016207775.1. Classification (GTDB taxonomy): domain Bacteria; phylum Bdellovibrionota; class FAC87; order UBA2466; family UBA2466; genus JACQOU01. Next base: position 543 of record JACQOU010000066.1, on the reverse strand, counting down.
ACTTGCGGCAGATTCCATTCATATTTCAATACAACAAAAGAGATGTTCCTAACCCCATTCCCGTTAAGGCCCTCCACGATCACCTGAACACCTTCAATGCTGAAGAGTTCGAAGCGATCGCCGTCAAGGGTGTTGGGGTATTTGATACCCTAAAGGCTATTTCGAAAGGTATTCTAAGAGCCTTGAAATCGTAGGGCTTCGAGCCAGTTTGGATTTTACAATTAACCCAGCTTTTGCAAGAATGCCTTTTCTATTCCCGGGTAGCTCAGGTGGTAGAGCAGGTGGCTGTTAACCACCCTGTCGGGGGTTCGAGTCCCTCCCCGGGAGCACTCAATCGGCTGGCTCTACTCCATGAACGGGGGAAGACCCCTGGTTTGGTTAATTTCTGGCTCTACGGCTAATAGCAGATGCGCAGATCATTTTTCAAGGAATTACACCCAGGGCTTTAAGGTCGCGGGTTGTGATACGATCACGCTTTACCTTGTAACCTGTGGTGATCACGAAAAGATTTCCGCATTATGCGAAGCATAAGGCTGACCGCCT
>JACQOU010000065.1 GCA_016207775.1 Deltaproteobacteria bacterium | reverse complement strand
CTGCAGTATGGCGTGCCGCTTGAGGAGTATGTAAACAAGTTTCATATGTTCCGATTCGAACCCAATGGCCATGTGGCGGATCATGACAGCATCAAATTCTGCTCTTCCATCATTGACTTTATTTTCCGAGATCTGGCGCTGAATTATTTGGGCCGCACTGACCTGGTGCACATCCCCCCCAAGGAGCCGCCGAGACTTCAGAAAGAAGAGGCCGCTTCCTATGCCACGGCAGGTGGGGGCGGGGTTTCTGTGGTCAATTCCACCACGACGGCACCAGCCAGTACCCAGCAGAGCGTATCCTATGAAGCCAATACCGACATGGCGATTACCCAGGAAGAATGGTCGGATGATCTTGCGCTGGCTTCCCGGCTCGCCCGAGTGAGGGGCTACGAAGGAGATCCGTGCAGCGAGTGCGGACAATTCACAATGGTGAGAAGCGGAACCTGTTTGCGCTGCTTGAGTTGTGGCTCAACGTCAGGGTGTAGCTAAATTCTGTCGGGTTTCCCGACAGAATTATTTTTTCAACAGAGCAGTGGCAAGATCTGCCAAGGTGGTTGTCGAACCCATATATCTTTCCACCATATTGAGAGAAACTTTTCTGGCCCATTCCCCTTCCCGTGTTTCAGGGGTCTCAGAAGCGGTTGTGGCGTCTCTTACGACAATTATCTCATATCCTGCATTGTGTAAGGCAAAAGTCCCGACAGGTCTTTCAAAAACACAAAGATTGAGCGAATACCCCGCATAGAATAACACCCGAATATCCCTTTTTTGCAGCCATTCGATGAGCCTTTTCTTTTGGAACGGGCCATCGAGCACGATTTCATTTTCATGTGGCGCAACCGCACTGGCGATTTCTCTACCGTGAGGTGCGTGGACGATCGGTATCCCGTGGGCTCTAAAAAGCTTTACTAATGGAGCGAGCCTTTGTTCAACATGCTGTATGTAAGTGACATTGCTTGGTGTTTCCTTCCAAATATCGATCAGGATTAACGCTGAACGATTGATTGCTTTCTTTTCCGATAGCAGAACCGATGTTTCGTGGTCTGCGTCGTATCTTCTTACCTTCAGAGGAACAAACAGCGAGTCTTCGATGGTTGGTGATTTTGTCCAAAGTCTATAAATACCTGTTGAAAGAGCAATTTGTCCTAAAACATGAAAATGTTTCAAACCAAAGCCAATAGAAAGAAAAATGAAAGCGAAACAGGCTTGTATCGCCCATTGTGAGCGACTCAGTTGTATGAGGTTTCTACCTAAGTGCATCAGATGAGAAGGATGATAACGACGGTTTTATACGAGTAATATGAGCTACGTTTACCATATCGTCATCTAACTGCGCAATCTTTAACCCAATTTAGGTACGGCCTTCCTTTGTGATCCAAAAGGTCGTGGTTACAAAATGCACCCAGCACCTTTTGGATCACAAAGGAAGGCCGTACCTAACATAGTCCTCCGATTTGCTCCTTTTTCATAATGAAAAGATAATTAAACCCTCTGAGAAAGTAATTTCCTTCAATAGCAGAAGTGTGCCAATGTCTTCTTTTTAGGGTCCGGTTATGGCGGACAACAGAGACGATGTCTACCGGCTTGAATCGTTTTCGCAGCAGCTGAAAAAGTTCAAACCCTATAGGTGAAAAGGGTTTTCCTTTCTTAAATGAGTCCGTAGCATACAAACCGATGTACCTTCGATTTTTTAGCACACGAAAAATTTCTGCGATCACCTCGTCCATAGCCGCAAAATATTCTCCAGTGCGTGCATCCAATTTACCAATGCATTGCGGGTCATCTGAATATTCAAGATGAGTCGAATACGGAGGATCGACAAACACGAAGTCCACCGATTCGGATTTTATGGGCAAGTTTCTTGCATCTGCTTTAGCAATGTCTTTTCTGTAAGGCGCGATATCAAAACCAAGCCCACGGCGGTTTAGATCCTTGCAAACATCAAGCGTTGTTCCGCTGCCACACATAGGATCCAACACAACATCAGTTTCACGTGTGTATCTTTGAAGAAGATTCCAAATTACATAAGAGGGAGTGGCACCGCGATAAGCCTTATCACCTTGCTCTTTTGGCCCATAATGCTGAGAGGGATATTCCCATAATGTGGTGGTTTGCAGCTCCAATTTTGGTTTCTTATACATCTCGGTTCTTTTATGGTGAACCGCAACGAAAGTCCACTGGGAGTTGACACGATGAGTTGGGCGTGAGAACAGAAGAGAAAATATTTTAGTAGGGGTGAGGGGATGAAGCTTCTGGCATTATTAATCTTTTTTGGCTCAATTCAGTTATTTGCTCTTGATATCCCAACGTGTGGCCATGTCATATCCGTAAACGCCCTTAGGTCTTTCAACCAAGTGGCTGAACAACTCCATGGAGGAAACCAGCGAGAACCTAGAGCGGGAAGCCTTATCAGGCAGTATTTGAGCGAGACAGGGGCCGTTACGTTCCGCCACCGTTTTTCAAATGGAATAGGAGGAACCGGGCCGGAGAAACTTGTCGTGCTGGTGAGCCCAGAGAGTTTCCCAACTTTCCGGCGTTTGTTTGCTGAAAATAACCCTAACCTTTTCGAACATCTACACAACCCGGGCCAAGGAACTTTAATGGTGCGGTGGATGAATCTGGCCATCACTTACGCATACAATCATTCTGAATACCGTTTTCCGACCGTAGGCTCCATCGGCCCCATGATCCTTTTGTCCGATAGCGAAACCTTACGGCTTCGAGATTATTTCGAGCTAAATAAAACGGGACAAGCACGGTTTCGCTATCCCGACCAAATTACGGGTTTTAACTTTCCTAAAGATGGCTATTCTGGAAATTGTACGACCTGGATAGGGTTTATTCCACTTGCGGACCAGACCTCTTCTCGCGTGGTCGTAGCCGGAAGTGTCGATGACTATGGCGATCGGCAAGGCCAGGCGCCACGTGAGGGGGTGCTAAGCGATTACTCCGCAGAGGGTTCTGGCGTGGACGCGGCACTACTGAACAAAGTATGGAACCCAAATTTGCACGGAATGCTATGGCCTGATGTGTTGGGCATTCCCATGTCCGAAGCTATCCACACCAATCCAGGGTGGGTAGCGATCTCGCTCACTGCACGAGCTCGGGATGAACGTGTTCCTTTTGTTGCGTTGTACACAAACAACCACACGGTTATTCCCGATCCGTTTAATCCAGCCGTCCATCCCGTTGGTCCGTAATTTTTTTTCTAAACTGTTGTGCTTCTCCAGCCGAAAATTCTTCAGGTTCTACAATAATGGATGGAGGATGCATGAAAACCACGAATTATCGAAACGGGAACTGCAGGTGCAGGACCTATCTAAAGCAATATGGTTATGGCTGGGAAGTTGGTTTCCTATATGGGACCACACCCATTTTTGTCGGAAATTTTATTCATCGTTGGGAAGCCACTTGTTGGTACACCATGATGAACCGTGAGCTTAGGACGTTCACTCGTAAATACAAGGTGGCGCGCACTTGTCCGCAAAAGTGGTATACACATTTCTTAAGAAGCCATCTCTACAAAAAATACTATGATTTCTTGGACAAGGCGTTTCGGCAGTATACTCGAGCTTACGATAGAGCGGTGGCCAAGGATCTTAAGACATATCGCAAGCTAAGCCGCTGCTGGTATCCAACGGAAAAGACGCTTTTCTTGAAAGCTGCTTAGCTCGACTTTGGCCCTTTTTTTCTATTACGACGATAGATCCGGGGCATCTTCGCGCGTCCTCGGGGCG
>JACQOU010000055.1 GCA_016207775.1 Deltaproteobacteria bacterium | reverse complement strand
CCGACGTTCGTTTTGAACTCAGGCCACAAGCTTGGGGGACCGGCACCATCCATTATCAACGCTAAGCCGGTGACCCCGGTTTCCTTCGCCTGCAAGACGAGAGAGTGCAACCCAAAACCATAAATATAGGCCATCACAAGATCAGGTTTCTCCGCCTTAATCTTTGCTAGTTCTGAGTAGTGATCTTTGTTTTCCCGATCCGTCGATAGCGTCGTATAGGGTATGTGTTTCGTTTTCAATTCTGACTCAGTTAGGGCACCAATTCCTTTTCCCCAGTCAGTGTTTTCCGCCAGTATAAAGACCTTCTTGAATTTGGCGCCTTCGATGAACTTGGCAATGCAATCGAGAACCACGCTGCTATTGGAAGGCCCAACCCGAAACACTGAAGGGTAGCCTTTCTTCATGATGTCATCATGCCATGCTTCAGCAACAATGAATGGTAGATTATAACGATTCGAAACTTCAATTTCTGCCAGGGCAGAGGATGAGTGGCTTTCACCAACCACTATCGCGACCTTGTCTTTGGTGGCCAATTTCTCGAAGGCGGCCACGGCCTTTTCTGGTACTCCGCCCGTATCCTCAAATACGACCTCAACGGGTCTTCCAAGAACTCCTCCACTTGCTTTGAGAACGTCTAAGGCAAGGGTTATCCCTTCTTCAAAAGCCTTTCCAGTGGCTGCCGCCGGTCCGGTTCTTGGGCCAACCACACCTATTTTGATGGCGTCTGCAGCATACCCTCTAGTTACCATCACGAAACCAATGAAACTTGCAAAAATAAGAATTTTCATACTTTTCTCCGCACTCCTGATTTCAGCTGCTTAAACTATGCTCTATTAAAATGTTTTATGGCAAGAAAAGAGTGGCAACGGAATCGAACACCATCTAGATTAAGAAGACAGAGAAGCACTAACCTCGGCCTCTTAGCTTTGCGATCAAATTTTGCCTATGTGGCGTCGTTTCTGCGCAAATCAGAACTTGACTAACAGTACGGTTAAGCGTACTGTTAATTTTGGAGGTTGACGTAGATGGATAGAACCAATGCCAATGACTTCCGATCAAAGATGAAAGAGTGGATGGAAGCCGCGCGCTCTGAGCCCATCAAAATAACACGTAAATCAGGTGAGGCCTTTGTTCTTGTAAATGCAGAGGCTTTTGAAAAAATGCAGCTTGATCTTGCACGGCTTAAAGGGCTCACCAGGGGACTGATGGACGTAGCACAGGGACGCACAAAGCTCGCCACCCCTGAATCAACCCGAGATACACTTGCTCGTGCAAAAAATCAGGCGTTGGCCGCAAAGAAATCAAAGAAAGCCATGGGTGGTTGATGGCATTCCAGGTTCTAGAAGCCGACAACTTCATAGCCGATTTGAAAGAGGCGGCCTGTTGGCTCTACTCCCATAATCTGGAACAATCGCAAGAATTTGCAGACCGGAAGTTCATTGCTCAGATGGAATACCCGCTCGGGCAATCACTGCACCCAGAGTTTCCAACACTTACAGTTTGTGGGATTTTCCCACCTGGATCCATAACCCACCATGTGTCATAATGTAACTAGAGGTAAGAACTATGCCAGGCGTAGCCAAGAGATTAGATGCAAAAGGACGGTTGGTGCTCGGTCGGGAATATGCCAACGCCACTGTCCTAGTTGAAAAACGAGGTGAAGGCGAGTTTATTGTAAAAACAGCGGCCGTTGTTCCTGTCCATGAAGCGTGGCTCTTTAAGAACAAAGAAGCGCTCAAGCTCGTTCAAACGGGACTTGATGAAATAAAGAAGGGCAACGTTGTAAGAACGCCCCTCAACAAGAAAGACAAGTCTTGGATAAAGAAGCTTGAGGACTGATGTTCACACTGATTCGGGCTGAACAGGCAGAGAAAACCTACCAAGAACTTCGGGCACAAGCCTTAAAGTCTCTTGAAAACCGGATAAAGAATAAGAAAGCAAAGGTATCGCCCATTGAGGGTCTTTTTAAACAAGTTCATAAGACGCTAGAACTGCTACAGCAGAATCCGAGGCATCCAGGTTTACAAACACATGCCTATGATGCAATTCCCAACCCAATAAGTCCAAAAGAAAAAGTCTTCGAGGCTTATGCTCAACATCGAACCCCAGGCGCTTACCGCGTGTTTTGGTGCTACGGCCCCGGTAAGGGTGAAATGACTATTATTGCGATCACTCCTCATCCGTAATATTTAAGACGAGCCAGTGTGAACCTGCGGGATAAGCGACGTGACCTCGTGCATTTCGGTGCTCCCTACTTACATGAGATGTCCATTCTGCTGGACGAAAAAGTGACGGCCTTATCGGGAAAGGACTGTTGCTGCTTTTCTTTGAGTACGGAGTTCCAAAATGCGACAGTTAGGTGTGTGACATCATCAAGAGACTTTTTTTTGTCTACACTCTTTTGCTCTCCCAAAAAAAACATATGATCGGCATGTTGCCCCTGAACGATGGCATGGCATTTTTTGTTGTCTGATGGCATGCCTTGATACGGGCCATCACGCCATTGTGGGGGTTGTCCACGGACCCCGTTATCTTTTTGACCTCGGATAGAAAGAACAGGAACTGAGATTGTCGACCATGAATCCGACTGGAACCCCGCCGTTCCTACGCCGGGCGGTGAAATGGCAATAGCAGCAACCACTCTCGGATCTGCAAGCTTGGGTGGCTTATCTTTGAAATGGACGTTTGCTCCGGCCAGCGCAAGTGACGTATGCGCTCCGAAGGAGTGGCCAGCAGCTCCGACGTGCTTCATATCAATTTTCTTTGCAAGCTCAGGGAATTTTTTTTCCAGCGTAGGAAGCGAATCTAGGATGAAGCTCACATCCCTAGCACGGTTGGCTCGTTGTTTTTCACTGCTAATTATCGCTAAGAAACGCAATCGGACCATATCACGTCCATTGGACCAAAGCGCATCGTAATCTGAGCCGGCGTGAGTGGGCGTGACCACGAGATAACCTGCTTCCGCCCAGGCACGCAGAAGGTACTCATACTGCTCTTTTGTTCCTCCCAAGCCGTGCGAAAACACAATAACGGGAAATGGTCCTGAACCGACGGGAACGTAGATTCGAATCGGGATGGCGCGAGGCTTCGCGTCCTCTAATCGTGCTGAATCGAAAAGCGTGGAATCAATGACTCGAGTTGATTGCTCGTCAGCTTTGATGCTTCTTGTCGTTTGTTCGTGTTCGGCAAAGACACCGTTGACTGGGATAAAAAGCCCGAGCACCAAAATAATATGAACCATTTCCCCCCCCAATATTCCACGTTATTCTTTTATAACTTAAAGAAGTAAGAAGTGCCAAGTACTGCTAGGTAGGGCCTTCCTTTGTGATCCAAAAGGTCGGGGGTACAAATCCCAAAGAATCCCAAAGAATCATCGCCAGCGACAAAGTTCGTCGCCATTGGACCAATTTTGTCTCAAGCCCCCGGTATTTCGGACCAATCATTTTAATCCTGGCTGATTTTCGGGTAGCAACGTGGCACGAGAGTTGAATGAACGAGTCTACCGCCAGACCTTCGGTCTGTGTGGATAGGTGACGGGGGCATGTCGATTGAGAAACCATATTCAGGTTCACAAAAAAGGGGGCTTCCGTGGCAGGATGGGTCGGCACTCGAAAAGCTAAGCTTGGTCCGTTCTCAATGGTTTTGACTCCTTTGTTTCTTGGCATTGTCATTATGGTTGCATCTTGTGAGGTGAAGCACACTCAATACCAAGCAAAGACTCCAACAACAAGTGGCTCCCAAATAGAAAATCCGAATAGTGGCTCGATCACGCATGGTATTTTGCCCACCGGCGAACCGTTCACCATTGAGTGGATAGCGCAAGAGGCTGCCAATCAATATTTTGTTAAACTGCGTTGGAAGCCTTTGGAAAACAAAGTGTTGGCTATCCACCGGGCCGAGCATGGCAATGCCCCTTCCTTAATTGCACAGACGCAACTAGGGCAGACGGAATTTGTCGACAAGAACGTTTCCTCTAATGAGAGCTACCGGTACAAGATCGAGGTGTTCGATTTGTCAGGAAAGAGGATTAAAGTTCCAGTGGATGTCACCTTAAACATTCCCAAAGATTATGTACTCGGTGCCGATGTCATTAGTCCCACGCAGCAGTTCAGCATTACGGAAATGGAGAAGGGGGAGCTTGCAACCATTTCGGAGCATTTTTTCGGTAGATTTCTTAGGCATAACAGAGAAGCACTTGCCCTGGAGAACTTCAACCGCCTGTTTCTTCAAAACAGCCAGAATCGGGATCGAGGGGTAACCATCCAGCTAAATGACAATTTAAAAGATTTCAAGCTCGACGTAGGCGAAATCAAAGCTCTTCCTGGTTCGACTATAATTTTTAAAAATGTGATTCCCAACAAGAAAAGAATTTGTTTAAGAAGACTGCGAATCCATGCAAAACAAGCTCGCGGAGAGCTTAGGGTTGTGATGGAT
>JACQOU010000061.1 GCA_016207775.1 Deltaproteobacteria bacterium | reverse complement strand
GGATTGTCCGGTTCCTCATGTCGCCACCCGGCTTCACAGTGATTCTGATCTCAAAGAAATATTTGTCGACGCAGTTCGCAGAGCAACTCCTGCTGGGACTCATGTGCTTTTGTTTCCTCCCTTATTCTTGAACGATGAATTGCCTAAAGCCATCGAGGAGGCCAGTGGCTGCACGGTTGCTGAATGCCTGGCAACAACTGAACCAACCGCTGGCCTGAGGCTTCATACGGCGATAGTTAAAACGCTTGAACCACTGTGCGATGTGTTTTGGATGAGTGAAATTAAATCAAAAGTTTCCAGGAAACGTGTCGAAGCCATTTACGGGTGCAAGCGGGGAAGTCAGGACTGGGAAGAACTCAAAGGGGAGAGATTTGTGCTCGCAACGGGCAAGTTTTTTGGTGGCGGAATTAGTCTGGGTTTTGATGAAATCAGAGAAAAGGTGTTTGGCTTGCCTGTTTTCAGTGACCGGCAAACCTGTGTGCAGCGTCGTGTTCAACTGGATTGGAATTCGAATGAATTTTGTGATGCTCAACCCTGGGCAACTCTTGGGGTTGGGGTGGATTCACGCTGGCGTCCCGTCGACAGGACGGGCAGGCCGGTATACGAAAATCTGGTGGCCTGTGGAAGCGTGATCGGAGGAATCGATTACGCAAAGGCAGGCATGGGTCTTGGTTTTATGGCTTACTCGGGGAGGCAATGTGCGCTGGTTGGGTAAAATGCAAGCCAAACTGGTGCTGGCCCTTTTGTTTTTTTACCATCTGCTTGGGAAACTGCTGTTTTTCTGGCGACGGCCCAAGGGGTTGCAGAATTTCTTAGATAGCTATCGAGCGGACGGTATTTTTCCGGTTGGGTCCAATGAAAGAAGTCATTTTCCGACTTATCAACGTTGCCAGGTGTGCTCCCTTTGCACCTTTTCCTGTACGGCTATTCAGAAAGGACTGGCACCTGCCGATTTTGAGCCCAAGTTTGTGATGTTAGGTTATGGCGGGTCTTCTCATGAATCGGAAATCTTTTTGGAAGAATGGCTCCCTTGTATCGAATGCGAGCAATGCTCGGTACTTTGCCCGAATGACGTACCCATCCATGGCATGGCTCAAATGATTATTGAACGAAGAAAAAAGGTTGGGTTCCGGAATTAACCGTACCGAGTCAGCCGGCGACCTTGCAACAAAGACGTCTAATATCCCCCCATCGAGCTGGTGACCGGATTTCCAACCATCGGAAGCCCGCAGTTTGCATAGGCGACGTTACTGTTGTTCTGTCCGTACATACTGGCCGCTTCTGGAAAGCTTGGATAACCGGAGGTATAAATGGCAAGCGCGTTGTAACTCATTAACTGGGTTTGAGTTAAGTATCCAAGGAACACGGGCTGATTATTAAAAACGCTAAAACCCATCTTCAAAGGTTCCTGCTGACCACCCCAATTATCCTCATTGTATACGGCTGCGTCTACAATATCTCCCGGTCGAACAACGTTCACTGGCACAAGAACCACCTTAATGGAATTTGGATCAGAAGGAGATGGAGTCATCCAAAGGTCAAATGTTCCAAGGGTCCCCCCGCCATCGCAATATTGCACGACGGAGCCGCCGCCCTTAGGTTTACCCTTTCCACAACTGGTCAGTGAAAGAGCAAGAACGAAAACCAACGCTAATACCCATAATCGTTTCATAATAAACCACGTTCTCCCCAACATTGCACTTCTCCTCACAACGTTAGCCCAACAACAGGACTGTTATTGCAAGGGTGAAGCCATGATATGAATAGTGAGGGAACTCACTGAAAATCTTAGCGTGTTCTTCATGTGAACGATTTATCGTCGAGATTCGACTATTGGTTGGACAATTCGACAGACACTTTCAGTGCACAGAAGGCGTCGCAAGTTCCTTGAATATTTTTGGAGACTTACTCGTGGTTCGGATTAACCCGTGACGGTATTCAGCTGTCGAGTTAGTGGACAGTGCGATTTACGGGCACCAAGTCGCCATACAAGGTGCACCAACTTTAATCTTCAGGCTCATCAGGCTCCATGAAGTAGGACCATGAGCCTTTGTGTGACTTGACTCGATCCAACTGCCAGGACAGCAAGGCGCGATTGAGACCGTCATCGGTCGGCAAGGAAGGTTCACCCGAAAAACAGGCCACTTTTTCGTCCTTTAAGATCTTGTGCCACGTTTCAATGTCTAGATTACACCTGAATGTACTCCATGCGTGGCGAAGATAAAAGAAGTAGCGCTTTCCCGCGCTTGTTACGTAGAGATTTGGGGTTGCAACATCATCGCCATAGGGCTCGCAATTTATTTCAACTCTATCCAGGTGAAGACACTGCCAAACGAGCAATGGATTCCCGTCTTTGTCTCTTGGTCGGACGAATTTTGCATTTTGTCTGATGTCGTCCAGAGTAACTATCCCATAATCATCCGTCAAAAGCCCAGGATCGCTTAAGGAAGATGGTAGCACATGAGTGCAGCCAAAAACGAACGCAAGTGTTCCAATGGCAATAGCCCCGGTTATCATGATTTTAGCCTTCGATAATATTCCCGAAATTTTTCCATTTGTTTTTTGTTGTATGGCTGCCCCCTTAATCGTTTGTCCAAGTAAGCTTTATAGTTCTCAACCGCTTCTTCCCAGGTAGCCTGACGCTTCAGTTTCGTTGATGCCAGCTGACGTTTGTGAAACAACCAGCGAATTCCGGCCGCGATGTTGAGATTAGGATCATAGGCGTCCTTGTCTGTTAAAGTAATCAGCCGATCACCAAGCTCCCCCTTTTCGTCGGCAAGAATCTTCCTGGTTCGGTCCGTGACCTGCATCAAACCACGTGCGAAGTCATGCTTTCCAGCACGGTTCTTCGCCTTGGGGTTGAAACTAGACTCACTCCTGATCAACGCCTTAACAAGATCGGGGTCGAGGGGAATATCTGGCTTAAGTGTTTCGTTCCAGTATTGAGTCCAACCAGCAATCAAATCATCGTAGTCATTCCCGTTCTTGCAACCCAAGTTGTCGTGTTTAGGCTGGGATGATAAGTTGTGAAAATACTGCTGAGCTATTTCCTGCATTTCGTGCTTGTACAGATGATCGCGATGAGAAGGATTGTCGGCGCAATGACCTCTACGGCTAGTAATGCCGTCCGGGTTTTTCTTGCTTGCTGGGACACGAAACGGGTGCTCACGAACCCAATGCCTGCCAGCAGGGCAGAGTCGCCAAGGATGATATTCGGTTGGAGCAATTGCGGGACGGTTCTTTACGGCTCGTGACTTGGAGTTTTTTTTTCTTTTCTTGGACAAGACTAAACCGCTCTCTTTAACCTTTTTTCAATCAACTTGTTCAGACTAGTTCCCTCAATCGCGGCTCTGGTTGCAAGATCCCGATGCAGGACCGGATCAATGCGCAACGGAATATTTCCGCTAAACTTCTTCTCCGCTAATGGTTCTGGAACAGGAAGCTTGCGTGTTTTGAGGCTTTCCACATAACCTTCGATTGCCTCCTTCGCGTTTTTAATTGCTTCCTCAGGAGTGGCTCCGTGGGTCATGCAACCGGGCAGTTCCGGAACCACTACAACATAACTCTCATCTTCGGAACTCCAGTTTATTTCTATTCGATACTTAAGGTTACTTTTCTTCTGTCGCATCTGCACGCTCCTCCTTCAGTAATATTCTCCTTGCCTCCTTTATCTGGTATGGTTTGAGTTCCTTCGAATGTGTAGCAAGCACGAAAGTCTGACTACCGCACTTCCAAATCTCATGGCTTCCTTTCACTCGATCCAACATCCACCCTTCCTTCTTCAGCAAGGCACGAAGTTCGTTGCCATCAAGAGTACCCCGTCTCAACTTCTCGATCGGCTTTTGAGTTCTGGTCAGGGTCATAGTTCAAAGACCAACCAAAAGATATGATATCATAGTTGATATCGTCAGTCTATTTTTTATTAGAGCTGAGGCCTGTCCAATAAGGCAATCGCCTCTATTACAAAGCCAACAAAAACCATCCCCTGTTCCTGGACATCCATAATATGGTCCTCAAAACGTCTGGTTTGGTTGACGTTCTTGCGCGAGCTCTTTCAACAAAAGAAATTTCTTATGCGTTCGTTTTTGGCTCTTTCGCTAAGCAAGAGGATAAGAGCATGAGTGATGTCGATCTAATGGTTGTCGGCTCGATAGGTCTCCGTAAGTTGACCCCCTTGCTCAGGGAACCATCAAAGCGACTTGACCGGGAGATCAATGCCCATATCCTGACCAAGAGCGAGTTTCTCAAGCGTAAACAATCTGGGGAGCATTTCCTTGCTCAGGTCTTGGCAGCACCTAAGATCTTTATTATAGGTAGCGAGAATGAGCTTGATGCAATGGGCAGATAATGGCTGGTTACGAAATTCCAGTACCAGCCTAGATCGGGTTGACAATTTCCTACAGCACAAGCTGCCGCCAGTACTCGATTCAGCTCCGTTTCATCAAAGGTTTCTGTTGAGTTATACATCAATTTGATGTATAAATTCTCCCGTGAGCCCTACAGTTGCCAAGTTTAAAAGCGTGCATCTCATGATTCGTACCAACGACCATCCGCCGCCTCACGTGCATGCAATGAAAGGTAATTGCAGCGCAGTGATTGAAATACTGACGGGCCGTGTTGTTCGAAGTCATGGGTTTAGCCGCAAAGACGTAGGGCAAATCGGAAAAGCGGTCTTGTCCATGAAAAGCTTTTTGCTGGAGGAATGGAATGCGATCCATGAAGAAAAAGAATAAGATTCGATATGCCAAGAAGGACATACTGGATAGTGATGAATTTGAGCCAAAGTACACAAAATTTCGGGTAACAATGTACATTGCTCTTCAAACTCTCGAGAAAATAAGAGATGAGGCCAAGGAAAAAGGGCTTCCATACCAAACTTACATTAACCAATTACTTATGGAGCATGTCTCAAAGAAGGACGAAGAAAAGATCCGAGAAATCGTACGTGACGAGTTTCGAAAGCTTGGGTGACGCCGTGGAGGACACTTCCAGTACCAGCCTCGATCGACTGGGCGGAACAGGGCTCGAACCTGTGACCTTCGGCTTGTAAGGCCGACGCTCTAACCAACTGAGCTATCCGCCCTTATGTGCGAAGTGTGCTCAGGTTGAAAGTATTTCTTCCTCATACACGACATCAGGCCATACAATATGCTGACAGAGTAGCGTTTCGGTCAATCATTAAATAAGGAACGAAAAAGTGAAAGACATAAGAAATATAGGAATTATCGGCTTGGGACGTATGGGAAGATGCATGGTGCACGGTCTGATGGCTTCTGGAGGCATTAAGAAGGAACAAATTTTGTTTACGACAAAGCATGCAGAATCAGCGGCTAAAGTCGAAAGCGAACTCCAAATTAAGAAGGCTTCTAGCAATGCGGCCCTGGTCGAGCAGTGCCAGGCAATTGTATTGGCCGTAAAGCCCCAGAATATTGCCGAAGTGCTGAGTGAGATAAAAGACAGCGCGGGAGCGGGGAAAACCTTTCTGTCCATCGTTGCCAGCGTTACGACTTCCCAGATTGAAAGCCTGTTACCCAAGAACACAGCCGTACTACGGGCAATGCCGAATACTCCCGCCTTTGTAGGGGAGGGGATTAGTGCGCTCTGCCTCGGGAAAAAGGCGTCCGAGAAGGATTTTCAGCGCGCCGAGACTATCTTGCGTACCCTGGGCAAGGTTGTTCAGGTTGACGAGCGATTGATGGACGCGGTGACTGGACTTTCTGGATGCGGGCCTGCCTACATTTATGTCGTACTTGAATCGCTTACCGATGCAGGAATCAAAGTGGGATTGCCCAGAGATTTGGCCAAGCAGCTATCCGCTCAGACGGTTTTGGGCGCTGCAAAAATGTTGCTTGAAACGGGTAGGCACCCAGCGGCACTTAAGGACGAAGTCACAACGCCAGCTGGTTGTACGATCGACGGGCTGTTGGAGTTAGAAGAAGGGAAGATTAGGGTGACGTTTATTAAGGCCGTTGTTCAAGCGACCAAGCGCGCAAAGGCATTAGCCAAACAGGCAAAAATCGGCTGACGAGCCGCGGCCTTTGCGGCGCAAAATGCCTAAAAAAAACTGCTGAAAATGAGATTAGGAGCTTGCAAATCACTGCTATCTCGCGTTTGATTTCACCATATTAATTGTCCTATCCAAGGAGTCACTTATGAACGTAGTTTTACGTTTCGGAGACAAGGAATTTGAGTTTCCAGTCATTGAAGGATCTGAGGGGGAGCGAGCGGTCGACATCAGTTCGCTACGAGCTAAAACCGGGCTTGTAACGATTGATCATGGATACATGAACACCGGCTCATGTCTCAGTCAGATTACTTTTCTAGACGGTGAAAAGGGAATACTTCGTTACAGAGGTTATCCCATAGAACAATTGGCCGAGAAATCCAACTTTGTGGAAGTGAGTTATCTGCTCATCTATGGACATCTTCCCACGGCCAAAGAACTTGAGACCTTTAAAAATACGCTTACCCGTCACACCATGCTCCACGAGGACATGAAACGGTTCTACGACGGATTCCCGCGGGATGCTCATCCAATGGCGACTCTTTCGTCTGCGGTGAGTACGCTCTCAACGTTCTATCAAGACAGTTCGGACATCAATAAGCCGTCTGATATGGAGATATCCATCTGGCGTCTTTTAGCAAAGCTGCCCACGATTGCTGCCTTCTCTTACAAGAAGTCCATTGGACAGCCCTTTGTGTACCCGGACAATACGCTCGACTATTGCTCAAACTTCTTAAAAATGATGTTTGCCGTACCAGCCGAGAATTATGTAGTGGATCCGGTGGTTGCTAAAGCTCTTGATCTGTTGCTTATTCTCCACGCCGATCACGAGCAAAATTGCAGTACCTCGACCGTTCGGCTCGTTGGAAGCTCCCGTGCAAATCTGTACGCTTCCGTGTCAGCGGGTATTTCAGCGCTATGGGGGCCCTTGCACGGTGGCGCAAATCAGGAAGTTATCGAGATGCTCGAGAACATTCGCCAGAGAGGCATGGATGTGAAGCAATATGTCGATCTCGTGAAAAAGAAAGACAGTGGCGTGCGGTTGATGGGTTTTGGCCACCGGGTTTATAAGAATTTCGACCCAAGAGCCAAGATCATTAAACGCTGGTGCGATACCATTCTTGAAAAACTTCGAATCAATGATCCACTGCTTGAAATTGCCAAAAATCTCGAAGAAGTGGCATTGAAAGATGAGTATTTCGTTTCCAGAAAACTCTATCCGAATGTCGACTTCTATAGCGGGATCATTTACAAGGCGATAAAAATTCCAACCAACATGTTTACCGTCATGTTTGCCATTGGAAGACTTCCTGGTTGGATCGCACAATGGAAAGAAATGATGGGGTCTGAATTCACAAAAATTGGTCGTCCCCGTCAGATTTACCAGGGCTCCAAGGAAAGATCCTATACGCCGGTTCCACAGAGAGGGTAGGTAGGACCCGAACTTTGCTTATGCTGATGCTAGTGCTAGTGCTGATGCTGGAGTTACAGCTCCAGCATCAGCATGCCAAGATAGTGGTTTTGGGAGGTTGAGCTAGTGTAAGTAGTCTCAGCGTTCGAGATCTTAAATTCTGTTGCTCTTCTGACAAATTGGCCTCCCACAATAAAATGATCTGCCAGTCGAAAGTACAGTCCGGCGCGGATGCGTTCGAATTGCGCCGATTTGGCAGGTTCTCCCTCGATAAGTGGGTCAATCTTAGCCGAGGTACCCAGGCTCCCAAGTGTTCGAGCGTAGTCCCCCATTAAAATGAACAAGGAGGCGATATCGATCTCTAGGCCTGCCGTTACGTAAGGGCCGTGGATCTGGGTAGTTGTATTTGTGTTAATGGGAACGTCATCTATGAACTCCTCCGCAGTCGTCTTAGAAACGTGTAGTCCATATCCGGCACCCAGCTTGGGTATCCACTTAACCTTGCCAGTGAAGAAAGGAAGCTGACCATTGAGATCGAACATGCCACCGTATTGTTGGGTGGAAGTTTTTGACTCAATACGGATATTTTCAAATGAGATATTCTCGGTTTTAGCAGGCAAAAAACCGTAGTAGCCATCCAACTCCATGCGAAAATAGGTTGCTCTCAAGTCACCAGCCAAACCAAATTGGTAGATTGAATCGCTAATGGATTGATCTTTTGCAATTCCGCCCAGTAGGCCAAGGCGAAATTCAACTTCTTTTTGCTCTCGAATCGGAGTTTGGCGTACCTTCTCCCAAGTTCGGCTACCCGGCTCGTAGCTCGCATACGTGCGTGCCATTTTCTTGGTTGGCTTGTGATCAGAAAAGCGAGGGAGCTCGTCATTTTTGGTCGTGGACTGCTTTGTTCGGGACCTATATCTCTTGTAAGTATTCTCCGCGCTCATGTCAGCGTATGAGTATGAAGATGGCTTTCGGCTTTCTGCATTGGCTGATTGAGAAATAAAAACTAGCGAAATAAGGGCTAACCAAATGATGAAAAAAAATGCAGCTCGTTTCATTAGGCACCTCTTTCCTTACTTAATTGCGTGGAACCTACTGTGGTGTGGAATCAATGATCGGCTTTTGTATTCCTAAGGTGTGCAAGCTCAGTGCCAGTGGGGCATGCTCACGAATCAGGATAGAAGCCCTATAGAGTGACAAAAAAATAAGCAGTAACAGCTAAAAACATTTGAAATCAGTAATAAGTTATAAGCTCGTAAGCCTAATTTTGACTGCCGACAGGTCAGTCAGTCGTGTCAACGGGATGGGCGATTTAGACTTATTGTCATAATTTCCTATTCATCACGAAATGCGTTATAGAGTATGGCTGCATGGACTATTTAGATACTGTTTTCTATGGCAATCGAGTACGTGCCTGGCTTCTATGCGCTTTTGTGGCGGCGCTCTTTTTCTTTGGCCTTAAGCTCATCAGGTATCTTGGTGTTTCTAGACTCAGTTCAATGCAGACGACGCCGGGTTGGAATCGGGCAATATTGGCAACGTTGCGAAGTACAAAGGGCCTTTTTTTACTGGTGGCGGGTCTGTACCTGGGCGCTCAGATTCTGGCACTCTCCGCAAAAGTTGAAAAGATCGTCGACAGAGTGTTCCTGCTTATGTTGCTCATTCAAATCGGGATGTGGGGAAGCGTGCTGATTGCAGTATGGATTGATAGGTATGTCAGCCGGAAAGCCGCAGAAGATGCATCCAGAGCGACGACGTTGAGGGCTCTTGGCTATCTTGTGCGGTTGGTATTTTTCTTGGTGCTCATCCTTTGGGGGCTCGATAACTTTGGGGTAAACATTACCGCCTTGATTGCTGGTCTTGGGGTCGGCGGAGTGGCGGTCGCACTGGCGACTCAGCATATCCTTGGAGATTTGTTTGCTTCTTTGAGTATCGTTCTCGATAAGCCCTTCATCTTAGGGGACTTTATTGTCGTGGGCGATTTCATGGGGACGATTGAGTACGTGGGTCTTAAAACGACTCGCATTCGCAGCTTATCGGGTGAGCAACTTATTTTTTCGAACTCTGATCTGCTTCAGAGCCGAATTCGTAATTTCAAACGGATGCAAGAGCGGCGAGTAGTATTTGGGTTTTCTGTGGTTCATGCAACGTCAATGGACAAATTGAAGGAGATTGGGCAGACAATCGAGAGAATCATTCGGACAAAAAAATTAGCTCGTTTTGATCGAGCGCACTTCAAAGGGTTTGGAACTTCGGGTTTTGATTTTGAAGTAGTCTATTGGGTGCTCAATCCCGATTACAACATCTATATGGATATCCATCAGGACATCAGCTTAGATATTTTGCGACAATTCCATGAGCAGCACGTCGAGTTTGCTTACCAAACACAAACTCTATTTTTAACTGAAAAGGTACATCCTTCCTTTTCAGGAGGGGACCCGTGAGCAAAGCTCACGGGG
>JACQOU010000060.1 GCA_016207775.1 Deltaproteobacteria bacterium | reverse complement strand
CATATGATGCATGGATCACTCTAACGCCAACGATTCCAAGGTTTCTCATTCTCGACCAAGGGCGTTACGTGCCCTTGTTTTTGGAGGACTTCTTCCTGTCATAATTTTTACCGTTATTGAAGAATATTTTGGAACTGTCTGGGGTCTAATCGCAGGAATGATTTTTGGTATCGGTGAGATAGCATACGAAAAGTTACGGGCCAACAAGGTCGATACCATCACTTGGATTGGAAACGGTCTCCTGCTGGGTTTGGGCGCCATTGCCCTGGTAACGTCTGAGGGTATTTGGTTTAAGCTGCAGCCAGCGATCTTAGAAGGTTCAACGGTAATCTTGCTTTTAGGCTCCGTGATGATCGGAAAACCGCTTCTTGCGGTCCTTGCGGAAAAACAAAAAGTGTTTGATTCAGTTTTGCCGGAGATCCGCAAACTTTTGTATGCTTCTTTTCGAACATTGACTATCCGTTTGGCACTATTCTTTGCCATCCACACAGGACTTGCTACTTGGGCTGCTCTACACTGGTCCACTAGGGCGTGGGCGTTGCTAAAAGGAGTAGGTTTCACCGTAAGTTTTATCGCCTATCTTTTTGTAGAGGTGCTGTGGGTGAGGCGAAAAATTGGGCGATTTGCCATGGCGATGCGACAATCCCAAGGTACCCAATGGCGTTCGTAAAATTATTGTTTGAGAAATTTGTATTGCCAAGATGACAGGAGCCTTGTTTGTGCGGGAGGATGGCCTGGCTCCCAAGTAACGGCCTACTCCATTTGGACTTCTAAACGATCGTTATTATTAGCGCTTATCAAGTCAGAGCCTATTTTCTACAAATTTTTGACTACAAATTTGGAGATTATTCAATGTCGTGTTTCTCCAAATAGCCCCCTTCCCGAGAGAAGCAATGGTTTGTCATTGGTTTCCAATGGTTAGCTATTATTACAAATATAACTACAAAAATTTGTAACGATATTTGGAGACAGTGCTATAGTAGTTTACATGAGCCCTTTCAAGTCAATGCCAGAAGAGTTTAGGTTCCGCAATAGCCCCGAGTGGCTCCAGTACTCGCATCAGTCGTACATACCTCTGGATGAGATACGACACCGGTTAAATATTCACGGGCAGAAGTGGGAGCAGATACAGAAGCAATACGAACTTACAAGAAAAGCGCAATCCATTCCTTTTCCTTTCCCTAGCATCAACAAGGTCTTCTGGTTTTTTGAGGCCGATATTATCAGGCGGAAGATAGCCGAAGTTGAACAGAAGGGAATCAGTCTTTACGATAAAATCCATAGTTCCAGGACATTCGAGCCGGATTTTATTTTGAACGTCGCAGTCGAAGAAGCTGTCACGTCAGCGATCTACGAGGGCGCAAATTCCACGCGGGCAAAAGCAAAACAGCTCATCGCAGAAAACAGGCCTCCGGCTGACAAAGATGAGCAAATGCTTGTAAACAATTTCAACGCTATTAAATGGATAAAGAGCCACAGTAGCAAAGAACTGACCAAAGATTTGATTTTGACACTTCACGAGTTAGTAACCAGGAACACCATGGAAGGAGATCTGGTTAACTACGTAGGAAAGTTCCGTGACGATGTTATCTATATTGGCCCACATGAGGGTATCGAACATTCCAAGATAGAGTCAGCGATCGACGAAGCAATATCAGTGACAACGAAACATGGCAGATATTTATCCCCGCTCCTACGTGGAATTCTGCTTCATTATTTCATTGCCTATATACATCCTTTTTTTGATGGGAACGGCAGAACTGCACGGACGTTGTTCTATTATAAGGCGCTCAAATATGAGCTGAAATTTGTTGAATTGCTTTCAATTTCAGCTCATCTCAAAGCCCACGGCAAGCGTTACGAGCGAGCGTTTGAAAATGCCGTCAAATACGATGGAGACGTTACTTATTTCGTCGACTTTTCTCTCGATTCATTACTGTTGGCTCTCAAGAGGGTACAGGAGAAGGTTGAGTTTCTGATTAATATTGGCAAATTGAAGAATGTTCACAATCTGGGTAATCAGCAGATTGCGCTCCTCCAACGGTTGGCTTTAAATAAGTTCCGCAAGATTTCGATCGGTGAGTTTGCTAAGGACATTGATAGGACTCACGAAATGGCACGACTCGAACTAAAAGCGCTTGCTCAGCACAACCTCTTGATTGAAGAGAGGGATAAAAATAAATCTCTCTACAGAATCAATTCAGATGTTCTCAAACAAAACGTCGCAAAAATTATTGCCGCCCTATAGCGCAGGTACGGGTATATTGCCCACCCTCCCTGACACCCGGTACATGCATTTGATCTGCAGTGATAAGGGTTAAACTTTGCTTTAGTGGGGATAGTGCAAGTACTTCTTTGACCCAACGAGTGGGATCCGGGGTCGTCGAGATCCTGCCTTTTTCTCCCAAAAGAATCGCTTCCCACACAGAAATAGGGGATAGAACGAGCTCCGTCTTTTCGTCCTCCAACACGGAACGCACTTGGTTCGAAAGTCGTCTTGGCTTCACCAGGTTCCAAAGCCAGATATGGGTGTCAAGCAGGAAACCCTTCATTTCCTCAGCCGTATACAAAAGCAACTTTTAGGGGTGTCTAGGGGGATGTTGGGCTAGGAACTCTTCGATCTGTTCGTTATAGTGGCCGTATTGTTGTTCCGTTAAAAGAAGTCTTGCAATAATATTAGGTAAGGCGTAACTCACGCCGCTACTGGAGAGTCGGTTGCCGTAGCGCACAGCGAGGCTTTGTTCTAGATCTCCTATCAGAGCAGATAGATTTGGGGCTTCAAATGGGCCAAAGGCATTTGGATGACGCAAGTCAATGGGAGGAGATTTCTGCCATTCAGCCAGGGTTTCAGTAAGAACTGGTCGGATTCCTAACAGGGGATGGGGATGCTGGGGAATTGTAGCCCTTGGAGTTCCGGGATCGCCGCTTGCCGCTTCACTTTCCTCGTCAAATCGAGCCATTGCCAATGCCAAATGGTGGAAGTCTAACAAAAGAAGATTCATGGCAGACGCATATTTGACGCCAAACGGACGTTGATCCGGATGGTTCAAATGGGACGCCACCCATGGAGCTACTTTTATTCTCGTTTGGCCCTCTATAATTCCTGGATGGATAAGCTCGGTAACAAAAAGCATGCGTAGATAAACAAGGAGCCTATTAGTCTCTTGCTGGCTTGATCGCCATCTATCAGGTGCTTCTGCAGTAAGCCATTTCAAATTGCCGAAACCTTGGAGGATACCCACCTTGAATACAGCCCTTGCAACCCAGATATCAACCGCTGCTTGAGTGGGGCTCGGATCTCCTTCAACAATGAATGCCGGTCGCTCGATGAGAAAAGAACCATAAACGGTGGCGATATGTTCTAAGGCAGCTCTCGGGTTTCTCACCGCTGTTTCTGGATTCCAGCTGTCCACCTTGCCCAGTTCGAGCCATGTTTGTAGCACTTCGTTTCCCAGGCCCATATCAAGAGAGGCTAGCCTCCCAATTTCTGGATGGACTGCGTAGGGAGAGTAATTTAGATCTTGCGCCTGTTCTTCAGTGAGATTGCTTTGGCGCGGGAGCCTGCGTCTGACACCTTTTAAGTGACCAAGTTTACCTCTCCAGCGTGTAGAACTAGCGGCTTTTCTAAACGCTCTGCGTACGTCTTCTATTGTTTCGTAATTCGGCGGCAAAGCTTGATCGAAAGCCTTCAGATCTTCCATCCCTCCAAAGGTAAGAAAAAACTCTCGCGTATCTGCCACGAGCTTTGCGACAGCAGCTTGATCGTTGTCGTATGCCTTTACTCGTTGCCGAATATCGCTCAAAGCTTCGATAGCTCTCCTGCAGAACCCAAGTCGAGCGTAGACTTCAGGGTCAAGCGCAAAAGCATGAT
>JACQOU010000059.1 GCA_016207775.1 Deltaproteobacteria bacterium | reverse complement strand
TTTGAAGTGCTGGTGGGCGATAAGACTTTATGTGTTCCAATGGCTGACCGCCTGAGTAAATCCGTTCAAGCGAGCAACCTGCAGGTTCCGGCTGAGCATGAGGCGGGAGTTGAGCTGAAGCTAAGCTTTGTGCTTAACAAGAACGATCTGGTGTTGACAGAAAGCGATGGGATCAAGCAAGACAGTTCTGGTAATCTCAATTCGATTATTAGCAAGCCTTATAAGAAATTTATCCACCACGTGCCAAGCCCTTCTCTGGCAGATTTTTTTTACTCTGATTCAAAGTCTCAGCGATTTGAGGCTGTCACAAAGATTGCTGAAAATATCGACGGAACAGCCCAGTTACGATTGTCACTCACGCTCATCACCAGAAAGGGCATTTGCCTGCTGGCTACCGTGCTGGATTCGGTGACGGTTTTTCATTCAAAGAATCCTGATATTATTCCTCCTCTAGTGCGGCAAATAAGATATGAGAAGATTGCTTACCGACCCGGTGAGACTGTATCCGTTTTATTTGAACTGTCAGAACCTTTGGCTGAGGCCCAATCCAGTCATATCGAGTTTCGAAACCGGGAGATTCCGATCGGAAAACCAAGCAGCGCTATTCCACAGTATGGGCCCATGCATGACCTAAGGGACAAGGGTAACAACTTCTATGAGTTTTCTTTTGATATTTCCAAAGAAACCCTTCCCGGTAAGTATTTCCCTGCTTATTTTAATCGTCGAGACAAGGTGGGAAATTTTGAAAGTGAGATCGGTACGGAGGACAAGTTGGAGAAACAAGTGGTGGAACGCTCACCCTTGGTTGTTATCCCATAACCTACTGCAATGATAAGTGAATTCTAATACAGTTCCCGTTCTGCCGTTTATTGTCTCTTGTTTGGCTTTTCATTTTTCCCTATAATCCACTGTCTTCAAAAATATTCGGGGTGCTGTAGTGATTCTTAAAGCGGGAAGAGGCAATCAGATTGTTCCACTAAAACCTTTTGTTTTCAAACTTCGAGAAGGCTTCTTGGTTGGTTTGGCTAGAGACCCTGACGAGGGATCGCCCTGCGCCAATTGTGTGGAACGTTGGCTTATCGATCGGCGAGTGTTTATCGAAAAAGCTGAGCTTTCTGATCTTCGCACTCGCGAACCACTAGCCGAGCTTCTGGCCGAGAACACGCCACATATCCTGTATGAACTCCCACCGCAAGGAGATCCCGTTAGACTGGAGTGTGTTGTATTCCCGCATCCGCGGTGCGAGTGCAACCGTAAGCATTATCTCGCACCTGTTCGTATTGCGAAGAAAACGAATTTTGCTTTTTCACCTATTATCCAGCTTAAATGCGCTCGTTATGGAACCCCGAGTGGTAACCTCTGGCTAACCAGCGCCGCTGGTCGTGCTCCTTTTTCAGACAGACTCATTACCGCTTTTGGAGCGGCCAGAGATCGCGAAGCTGCGCGCATGCAGGCAGTTGAGTGTTGGCTTGAAAAATCGTCGCTGGTCGACCTTCCGGTAAGGCTCAACGGCGGCGAGAGTTTTGCTGCTAGAAACGTGGTGGGGGATACGGGCGAAATTGTCGCTGAATTGCCAGCGACGGCATTTGACGCTTTTGGTGCTGCTCACTCACTGGAGGAAGCGAATCAAAAAGCTTGCTTGGCGTTAGTGAAATTGTCGATTCTCAAAAGCTATTCCTCAACTGGGAAAAATCCCATGTTAGTTGTTGGGGCTAATAGCTGGTTGCGTTCCCGTTTGCCATTCTTTCTGCTGCAGGAGTACGACCTTTATCCTCTTTTCTATCCCAACTCCAGTCCGGCCTGGATTGTCGGAATTGCAGCGCTGTCGAGGCTCCGAACCGACCAACGACCTGTTTTTGTCTTTGGAGCTAACGGTGATGTGACTAAGGCATTCGATGAAGCGATATTCAGGTTGCTTGAACATTGTCGTCCGGTTGAATGGATCTCGGATGAATTGCGAAACATGAAAGAACGTGATCCCCAAAAGGCATCCAAGCTTAATCTTTGGTGGACACACTGGATTTATCGTTGTCCCAAGATAAGCCTTCGCGATGTCCTGCACCTTGAACCTCATGCCAGTGCGCCGGAAAATTGGCAGCAATATTATTCAGAGATTGGAGCGAAAGTAACTTTAGGTAGCGTGAATTGCGATTTCTTACCGACTGCTTTTCGTCATATCGTAAGAGCTACCGTGGTGAGCGCCGCACAAGCACCAGAAGTCATCAATATCAATGGCATTGGCACCTGGAAGGATTTTCGTGAGTCTCTGCTAACTTCTTAAGTTTTTGAACGCTTCCACGATTGCGCTTTTCATCTTTTCTCTCGAAAAACGCTCACGCGCGATCTGTGTAGCGGTTTTTCCCATTTCAGATCGGACCTGTGGATGGGTTGCCAAGTAATGAATGGCGTCTGCCAAGGCCCTAATATCGTCTGGCTTAACCAAAAGGCCGTTCACATTAGTTTGAATAATGTCGGTAGCCCCGCCACAGTCGTATGCAATGAGCGGCAGTCCCCAAGCGGAAGCTTCGAGAAACACAATCCCAAAACCTTCGCCGCGCCAACGTCCCTCCCATCTTCCGTAACGCGAAGGCATGATAAAAATGTCCGCATTGTTGTAGCAATTTTGCAGCTCGACTCGATCAGTAACTTGGTTTCTAAATTCGACCTGGGATTCCAGGTGAAGCTCTTTGACGAGTCCTTCCAATCGAATACGGTCGCTTCCCTGGCCTTGAATAATGTATTTTAGATTGGTGGCAATGTTTCTTTTTCTGAGATTGTCTAAAGCCAACAACACGTGGTCCTGACCCTTGTATTGTTCCGAACTGTCCAGGCGAGACACTGTTAGTAGCGTGCAAATTTCAGTTGTCTTGGGATGCCGGACGAGCTCGCCGCAAAAGCGTGCATCCAGTGCTGGATGAACAATTGCAATTTTTTCTGGCGGGTAACCTCTTTTGGTTAGAACCTCCTTCGTCCAATGGCTGATGGAGACGATAGCATGTGCTTTTCTAAGAGCCCATTCGTCAGGTGGCAACAAATTGTCCCAGCACTCTATTCCATAAACGATTGTGATATAGGGAATGTTAGTCAGGAGCGACGCCAAAAAAGTGAGAGGCCCTAACGATACATGCGAACAGATCAAATAATCTGGCCTATTGTTTCGTATGGAGTGTAAGACGGCTCGAAGCATGGGGATGGAAAAACGGTTGTCTAGTTTTGACCACCATCCTTTTCGAAAATGAATCAGTGTCGTCTCGTAAAGCGTTTTTCTTGCCTTAGACTGACGCAGTCCGATAATTGATTTTACTGCAGAAGGTCCAAAAGTCTCTGTGGCGAGATGACAAAAATCGTCAATATAATACTCAATACCTCCGAAACGCTCGTGCAACGATGTGTTTTGAATGACCAGGACTTTATGGGAATCTGCGGAGACTGCCTTTTTTGCAGTGTTTATCATTTCCTACAACTATACTACAATATTATTATCCTCACTCTAATGGCATAATTACAAAATGGATAATCGAAGAAATTTCCAAAACTTTTTCCCTGAAGCACGTTTTCAACTCAAATACTTGGGTATTCTGATTGGAAGTAGTGCGATACAAGCAGTGATTACTTTTGCCATACTGTATTATTTCTTAAGGCAGAATTATCTATTGCTCGTTAAGTACGCTCAGCTTGATGCAGACATTACAGCGCTTTTGACATCTGAACTCAAGACCTTGACGGGTATTATGATGGGCGTGTTTGTTTTGTTTCTGGCTGTTACTGCGTGCATTGGCGTTATTTTTTCACACCGAGTGGCGGGTGCCATTTTCGCCATCAAGCGTGCGATCCATCAGGCAAATAATGGGCAAATCCCCGATCTTCGTTTCAGGCATGCAGACGAGTTTCCTGAACTTGCGGACGGTTTTAATAGATTGGTCCAGAAGCTTCGAAAAAGCGCCTAACGAAATCCGCGTTTTAGTGTTTTGGCCAACAGACGGTGTGGTCGGGACATCGGGCACAAAAGCGTTGTCTGAAGTCTTGGACGGTGGTGTTTGAGGAGCAGTGATTGCAAAACTGGCCCTTAAGATCGGCAAGCGTTTTGTCCTGATTTTCAATCAGTCTGGCAAGCTTCTTTTTGGCAAAGGCCACTTTCGAAGCTGCGCTTCGGTTTATTTGGCTGATCAGGCCTTCAGACTGGTCCACAAAGTCTTGCTCAATATAGTGCTCAAATTTAGTTTTCAATTCATCCTGGAGACGCAAAGACTCATTGAGCATGGCGAGGGAGCGATCAATGGAGATGTCCAAATCTTCGCAACTAGGCTTGCCAAACGCGATAGCTCCCATGCTTAAAGCGAGGGCGAGTAGAAGGTTGAAGAGGTGTTCCATGATGTTTCGTCAACTATTCATTGTACTTCAAATGCATGTGTTCGTCTCCGTTGGAATTGCACAGGTGGGTGTGAATATGGTTGAGAAGCCAAAAGAATTTG
>JACQOU010000007.1 GCA_016207775.1 Deltaproteobacteria bacterium | reverse complement strand
CACCCATACTGACTCCCCCAGTCGTATTTTCTAACTGGTGGAAATCATACTCCTACCCAAAAAACCGGACATTTCTATTCTGTCAGAAACCGGACATTTCTATTTCGTCACAACACAATGGACTTCCATCGGGTGCCTTATCTCCTGTAATCGAATGCTCGGGAACACTCACAAAATTAATGCATGGAGGCCACCCAGTGACTGGTGAATTCATCTGTCGGTTTGAATTCGTGATGCGACCCGATGGAAAATATGACGTGAAAGATAAGTGTTGCGCTTAGGAGCGTTGAAAGAGGCATACCTAAATGTGTTAGCGTCGTTTCGTTATTTAATGCAGAATAAAAGCATGCGCTATTTGTTTCGATCTCTTGCCCTTCTATTGTTTCTAATCAGCCTGTGCCTGACAAGAGATCCGTTGTATGCCAGCAATGACCGCTGCGGAGACATTTTCACTGGCTTGGTGCCGGGAGTGAACGTTGGAAGAGATGAAAGACGGAATCTGCTAAACGACTTCTATCACGACTTGGCGAGGCGAGGCATCGTACCTGAATGGCCGCAAGATGAACTAGCGATGGCGCTAGATAGGGCAGGAGGAACCAACTACGGTTTGATCTTACTTGTACACGGGAACCCACTTGGGTTCATGACATTTACTGTTGATACTGAAGGTTCTGTTTCTGAGCATCGTATCTTGCTTCACTATATTGGAACGCATCCCATTGCCAGAAGGTTTGGGCTCGCTAGTTCCATGATATTCAGCGAAAAGGAGGGGCTTCTTTTCTACGCAAAGAAATTCAACATAAACAAGATCAGGACACAGGTGCGAGCATCTAATGTTGAGGCTATCCAATATCTTGAAGGCCGAGGTTTTAAAAAGGTGCCAGGTGTGAAAGCATTCGATAGTCCTCCAGAGAATGCCGTCACGCTCGAATATCAGATCACTGATTCGCCAGGAACACCTCCCCATCCCCCTGAGGCAAATCCCGGCGATGTTACTGTTACAGTATTTGAGTTTAGATCAGGTCAGCCTACTCCGAAAATCCGTGAGGAGCGCGCGCCCCCTGATGAATTTCGCAACTTGCAGTAGGCCGCATGAGCGTAGAGAGTTTCTCCCGGCAGGTTTATCGTCCGGCACTTTTTTGGACAGGTGGGGAATATAAAGACAACGATCCCAGATAACTTTGCAGGGTCCCCATATAAGCTTCCAAGGGAAGTTCCTGGACCGATCGAACATTCCACTCGGAATGAAAATCCTCCACCTGGGCGCGGCTTCCCCGACCGTAATGCGCTTGCCCTAAGCGATCAGTTTTCCATTTACCTACGAACTGGTTTATCTTCTCTGTCACGGCCAGATAGAGATCGTAATCCTCTTCCACAAGCCTGAGAATCCTCTGAGCTTTCTCATGGGAATACAAGTGAGGATCCAAAATGAGGGGCATGGCCCTGTCAAAAATGAACTGGCTTTGCTGCTCAAGCCAAAAGTGCCTTACCTCTTTCAACCACTCTGCCCGTAAAGATATTTGCCCATCACTCCATTTCGCTTTCAGTTCAAAAATCTGAGCCATCATTGCCAAAGTCAGAAGTCCCTCCAGCCAGTTGTCGTTCCCTTCTATTTCCGCAATGGCTGCCAGGTTCTTATAGAGCTGTTGGGTTTTGGCTAAGATGAGAGGAGGGTATCCCATTTGAACAAGATGCAGTCGGATATCAACCGCTAAAAATACAGCATCCAGTTCTTCCCAGCCTTCCTGAATGATATTGGCCCTCACCATATCCGGATAACCAGCGCCAGGTTCGTAAACATAACTTCTTCGGGGAGCGTCCAGTCGCTGCAATTCAAACCTGACAATGGCAAGCAACTCAACCACACCCGCATCCCCAAATAGAAGATAATAGGGATCTAACACCAGCTCTTTCTTGCTGCTTTGCATGCCGCAGCTTCCATCATCCACCCAAAAAAAACGTACTCCCCGCTGGCTGGCCATTTGAAGCGTTTCTTCAACATAGCCTTCCAAGCGATCTTTGCCCCTGGCAAACTGTCTGAGGTATAGGTCAGGCCTTCCTTGTTTTTTCGACAGCAGGCTATGATCCAAAACGTGGGAAGAGATGCTTCTGTTGCGCGCGTAGGCAGTATCAAGGGAGGTTTCGATCAACTCAATCATCCATGCCCTCCAGTAAACAGGACTATTCTGTTGGGCCAAGTCTTGTTTTAATTCCTTCATGTTGACATTAAACGCGGGCGCCCATTTGGCGAAGCGTTCTTTGGCTTCGGCAATGGATATCTCTATTCTATGTAGAGAACGCACCAGCAAGGATCGGCTCTTTGGCCTGACAACGAAGGTGGAAAGAGAAGCCCCACAGGGGATAACAGCGCCCAAGCAAGGAGAAGCGATACCCCATACCGAAACAAGCACCACAAAACATAGTAACCCTTTGGGGAAGCTTCTCATGACAGTACACAACGCCACAGGCACATTGTTCACCAAAATACTCCAGAGCCAGTTTAAGGCGGGACACAAAATTTTCCGCCAAAAACAAGCTAGCATACACACCGCGTTATAACCATATCGAAATGCAAACTAGGCCCCTGTTATTAGCGGAGATATCGGCTCAATAATGGATGAGTTCATTGCGCAAGGTGGCCAATGCAGCGATGGCAGTCAGTGACTACAATTATTCAACTCGTACGGAAGGTTAAACCGTATTCTCTCAGAACTAAAGCAAAACTGTCGCTTTTATGGGCGAATTCCTAGAGAGTACGCGACCCTATTTTTTGTGGCATGGCTATTGCTCTTATTGGAGTACGGGTACGTGTGCTGGTGTTTTCTATATGTTTTTTTGAGTGGGTATGACGAAGCTACGCAACCATTTCATTACGCTTTTATATGTATTTTGGATGGTCCTGCCACTGTGCAGGTCCGCGCTGGCTATCGACGATTGTGGATTAAGTGCAGTTCGCTGGGATCGGCAAAAAACATCCATTAGGTCCCGAAACGTTGGAAGATCTGCCGAAGAAGAAACGCCACATGGACGAAGTACGACTAATGCGCAGTCTGATCACGTAAGCATTCAAGGTCGGGAAGGCGTTGACCAACAAGCCAAAATATTGGAAGCGGTTTTTGGAGGGGATAGGTTAGGTGCGTCTGTCATAAATGTCGGGCAGGGTGGGGAAGGTGTGGTCTTCAAAGGTATCGACAAGGATACGTGGAAAGCGATCGCCGTGAAAGTACCTTCGAGAAGGTTTTTTAGAAACTCGAATGAATTGGCGAAGGTTCGTGCAGGCTATCAAAAAAGCTCGGAAGCTATTGCGGCAATTAAGGCAACCAATCACCCCGGGGCCCGGTATCTGGTGGCTGCTGAATACGTGGAAACGCCGGACGGGCCGGCGTTGAAAATGCCGTTAATCGAGGGAAAGTCTCTTTATGATTTGGAGGGGAAACTGAGCCCAAACCAGATGCTTAAGGTCGTAAACCAGCTCGCCGAGGCGCTCGAAGCGATTCATCAGGCCGGTTATGTTCACGGAGATATCAAGTTAAGCAATGTCATCTTGACTCAGGAGGGAGACATCCGAGTAATTGACTTTGGCTTTGTTTACCAAAAGGGCGATCCTACGCGTAAAGAGGTTTTTGGGACAACAGGGCACATTCCATTTAGAGATCTAGAGGAGGAAGTACCTATCGTTCCTGCCAGAGACATCTACGGAGCGCTTTATGCACTCGGAAGTCTCATCATTCCGTTTGATGTACTGAACGAAAATGTTTCAGGAGTTAGGATTGCGCAGGGGGCTCGGCCTCGGCACTCTCCCGCTCAGGCTAAAGCCAAGAGAGATGTACCCAGTTGGTTCACTCACCCGTCCCGAAGTGAGCGAGCCATTTTGACCATGCTTTCGAGCTTGTGGAGTGGGCGTCTTGCCTTTCGTTCGGCGGGCGAAATGAAAAAAGCTGTTTCAAGCATCGAAAGGAACGCAAAGAATCCGGATGCGTGGTACCAGGAGTATTTTGGATTACTGCATCGACACTTGGTTGCGGGAGACATTAGTCGAGAAGAAGTGGCAAGAATCATCTTTTCTGATCCGGCAGCAGCCCGGCGCTTTCTCAACAATCGGACTTTCATGGGCGATCGCGACCTTTATAACACTCTTTTGGCAGAGGTTGTGTCGGTGGCTGATCGTCCCAACGGCAGCGAGATTACTGGGCCCGAGTACGACACAGCCGAACCCATTCCCTACTACGTTGGCCAGGCTCGCCAACAATTAACTGTCCAGCGGGCTTGGGAATGGTTACGTAGCAGGCAGTTTTTGTGGCCATTTAGATCTCGCAGTGCGCCCGTGAGATAAAGACGCGCTAAGTTCGGTAATGCTAGAGACGTTACTTCGACTGAGCGGTCGGTTTTACGCTAACTACTTCTGACAGGTGGTGCCAACCTTTCCGCACAAACCCAAATTGTTACCAGCCTAAAGCATCGCTCCAAGCCCGTAACCCGTGGCATAGAACCTGCAATGGGTTGCCAGCGTGAATGGGTTAGGAGGAAAAATGAAAAGAGTCTTAATAACAATCATTACCCTTATGAGCATGAATTCGTTTGCCAACTTTATGCCGTCACAAGAGGCCGTGCTGGTAAAGGAAATCAACCAATTTATCAACATGATGCCACCGCTTCCGCCGACGGGTCCGAGAGTGCTTACTTCTCTTAATGTCGACGTGAAAAGCTCAGGCTGCACAAGGGACGAAGATTTTCAGATTCGGGTTGGACAATTACCGCACGCTCAAGTTTTAACAGTCGTTCGTATAAAGCCCGATTATTGCGAGGCGATAGAGCACACGGTAACCGTTGAATTGCGAACAGAAAATCTTGTTAACTTCAGACAGAAGCCCGCCCAAGTTTCCAATCCTTTGCTAGGCAACGTTCAGATAGTTCACTAGTTTCGCAAGTAACAAAGAGGGAAGGAGATCTCTCCTTCCCTTTTCGTTCAACATGCCAAATACAGAGTGTCATTCTCCCATTTATGCTACAATAAAACAGAATCGCTTTCTTCCACCTGGTAGTCTTCGCGGGCATTCACGCAATTAGTCATAAAGAGACCATGTTCATTAACACGAAATCGCGCGATTTCGACACGCAAGAGCCCGATTGGCAGGAGGTGGTTTCGAAATGAGCGCTAAGATGGTTCGGCTACTTGGTGTGGGTAAACAATACAGCAACTGCCGTTATGTCCTTCGGAACATTTCTTTTGATTTGCATAAAGGTGAGTTTGCTTATGTGACTGGAGTAAGCGGGGCAGGTAAGACCACACTACTCAAACTCTTGTTCGGGATGGAAAAAGCCAGTGAGGGGCAAATCTATGTGAATAATCGTGATCTGGGGTCGCTGAATAAGAATCGATTGTTTCAGTACCGAAGAGAAGTGGGTTTTGTCTTCCAAGATTTCAAACTGTTACCCGATTTAACTGTTTTCGATAATGTGAGCTTGCCGTTAGAGATCCGGAACATGTCCCCAAAAGAAATAGATTACCGTGTGAAAGGCGTGCTTTCTTTGGTGGGGCTATCTGATAGGGCCGACGATTATCCCCCGGTCCTGTCCGGTGGAGAACAACAACGCATCGCAATTGCTCGATCCATTGTTGGCAAGCCTTCGCTATTGTTAGCCGACGAGCCAACTGGAAATCTCGATAGCACGAATGCCCGTGAAGTCATGGCGTTGTTTCAGGAAATCCGCGAAATGGGGACAACTGTCTTGATTGCAACTCATGACGAAGCCCTGATGCAAATGTTTCCTACTCGGACGATCGAACTTCAGCATGGGGAGATGATGGCTGATAAAGGAGCCGCAAAATGAAAAAGCATCGCGGCCTTAAACGCACGTTCACAGATTTTCGGCGACACCCGTGGTTACATTTCATCAGTATTTTTACAATAACCATTGCACTGACCATTCTGGGTTTTTTCTTAATAGCCTTTCGCAATTTTGAGCAGGTGGCAGAACAAACAAGTCCAAAAGTGACTGGTACGGTTTACTTGCAGAATGGTCTCAGCGAAAGTCAGGTTCGATTACTTCGTGAGAGAATTCTGGCTCTTGAGAACGTTATCCGCGTCTCTTTTAAATCTAAGCGAACTGTCATGGAGGAGCTATCGGAATTTGTGGGTGGTGCTCAGCCTGACTCGATAGCAGCCGCCGAGCTTTTTCCAGATGTTTTAGAACTTGAGATCCGTAAGGATACAAGTTCCGCAGGTCTTATTGTTCTAAAATCTATCGTTTCAAAATATCCAGAAATTTCGGAAGTGGATTTTTCGGAAGATTGGCTTGCTCAATACCACAGAGTGCGCAGTGTACTTCGTATTTTTGGAATCATTCTCATGGTGGGCTTGCTAGTGGGATGCAGCTTTATCATTGCAAATTTTATGGGAATGCGACACCAGTCGCGAAGAAACGAGATAGAAATTGTTCAGTTGGTCGGAGCAGAAAAAACATTTATTTTGGCTCCCTTCTTATGGGAAGGTTTTATTGAGGGTCTGGTGGGTTCAACATTTGCGCTCCTTGTTTTGTATCTGCTTAAAATGGTTATCTCCTTTTTTATCCACTCAGGTTGGGCGACTCTCTTAGGTGCCCGAGGGTGGCTTTATTTGTCTCCCGTGCAAGGGGGTCTCGTGCTCGGTGTTGGGATAGCCATGGCCTTTCTGGGAAGCATCACTGTTTTCATGCGGTTCCAACAGGAATCTTGACCTGATATGAAATGGCTCGCTCATTTCTTTATTTTTCTCCCTACTCTACTTTTGGCAGCCCCCCAACCTCACGGGCAAGAAGTAGAGCGAGCGAAAGAGCTTAAAGAATACATCCGCAAAGAACGACCTCAATTTGAAAAGCGAGAGGCACAAAAAAGAAATGTTATCGAGGAACTCGATCGCTTAAATGCCAGCCAGAATCATGTGCGAAGCCGTGTATCCGAAATCATAACAAACCGGCAAGAGCTAACAGTTGCCAGTGACAATTTATCGTTAGAGCATGAAAAGCAGAAACGACAGGAGGATTTTGAAAAGCATCGGCTCGTGTTGCTGCTTAAAGTAATCTACAAAATAAAAAAAGATGGGATGCTTCGATTTGTGATTCGGGGGGACAATCTCTCAACTTTGGGTGGAAGGGTTCGCGTGCTGTATCGGACATTGCGATCGCACTCGCGCCTGACACAGCAATTACAGGAGCGGGCACAAAAATTACAAGAAAGCGAAAAGAAACTTCAACTCGCAAAAGAACAATTAGGTCAGCTGCTCGAAGAATTGCAGGATCAGGAGCTTCTTCTTAATGAAATCTTAGCCAAAAAGCATGTTCTGCTTCATTCGCTTGATCAAAAACAGCAACTCTTTCACTCGGCCCTGCGTGAATACAAACAGGTTTCAAAACAATTATCTGCGCTGTTTAACCAGTTCGAGGCGACACGGACAGATGGCCAAACAATATTACCGGGAAGAGGAACATTGCCGCTTCCCCTGGAAGCAGGTCGACTCCTTAAGACTTTTGGAAAATTGGTACACAAGCAATTTAAGACGGTCACTTACCAAAAAGGACTGGAACTTGAAGCAGAAATGAATGCTCCGGTAAGAGCAGTAATGCCTGGAATTGTTGAGTTTGAAGGTTGGCTTAAAGGGTTAGGTAATGTCGTTATCTTGCATCACGGAGGAGGTTTTTACTCACTTTCCGCCCATCTGTTTAAGACGCTCCAATTAAAAGGGAGCTCGGTTCAACAGGGAGAGCAAATTGGCCTGGTTGGCGATACCGGAAGCAGCGAAAAACCCAGCCTCTATTTCGAACTTAGGGAAAATGGCAAAGCAGTCGATCCCCTTGCATATTTTTCTCAGTCAGCGCTCAAAAATCTGCAATAGCTCAAGATCAAGACTTCTGCGACGGGGGCAGCTCAGGAGGTAAAGTCTTCTCCTCTTCGCCGCTCAGAGCCTTTTTAAAATCGCGAATGCCCCGTCCCAGGCCTTTCGCAAGCTCGGGAAGGCGCTTTGGACCGAACACCAGTAAAGCCGCAATGCTCACTAACACAATTTCAGGTAATCCGAGATTCATAAGATACCTCCCTATCTCATTTCTCAATCGGCGTCAATGAACGTGAGAGTACTTCCGTCTCCACTGACCTATGCACTTTGAACCGTTCCCCTGCTACAAGCTCAAGCATTTCTTTGGACGCCTCGACGATCGCCTCGCTATCAATGCCGTGAAAGTGGTAGATGTCAGTGGTATTGCCCGACTTTGAAGCCCTTCGTACAGCGAGTGCCTTATGAGGAACGCCCAGCACGGAACCGATGTTATCCAGCAGTCCGGGTTCGCCGTCATGAACAGAAACGATAGGGATGCGGCTATCCTCCAGTGCCAGCCAGCCTGCGATGCTTTCAATCTCTCTCTCATGCAGATGAATGTTTCCGTCTATTCCCAGACCAGTTCTAAGATGATCATAATGGTTTGCAAACGCATGATGCCCCAGCAACAATTCAGGACTTGTGACGACATAAACATTTGCATGGATGCCCTCTTTAAATAATTCGTCAGAGGCTTTGATGGCCTCCCGCACCAGAGGGCCCATCGAAAAGATATGCACGACATTGTCGCCAGGTTCATACCCTTGGGAACCTTGGTGATCAATCAACGGGTATCCGCCTTTAAGAACTTCCAAACGAACCTGTTCTAAAATATCTTTCTCATCAAGCCTGTCACTGAATCGCGTTTGACGCCGAAGCCTTTCCAAAAACTCTTTTTGAACCACACCTTTTGTCACACAACGGATGAGTGCTGTCTCCCGTTCAGTGTCGTGCAACGTAAAATGCCTGCGCAAAGCGTCCGCGATAATCCACTCCACTTCCTTGGCAAACGCAGGTTCCCATGTGACACAATTGGGAACCTGAAAATCTGATTTCCAAGAGTGCTGGGCCCCTTCGGGTGCCAAAGAAACACCGCTTGGGGTTCCAATCACGGCACAATGAGAGTGCCAGTAAACGTTATAGTAAAACTGGTCATGGCACCGTTTAACAAAAAAATCATAGACCGTCATTGCAGGATAATATGGAATTCCTTCATACTGATAAAATTTGCCAAAGGCTCCCAACGCGGACATGCAATTTGCTTCTGTGATCTCAAAACGAAGGTGACCAGTGGAGGAAGAGCGGGATGGCACGATATCGGGGGCTCGTGGGTCTTTGGATTCATATATCTGTTCAAAGTCCTGCTGTCCGATGGCACCGTAGAGCTTGGTATGCATTTTGGGTCCAATATTGGTTGAAGTACCCACATCGGGAGATAGGGTAATGAAGAAAGGCGCTACTTCTGCCCACTGGGCATCTTGTTTGCTTGGTTGCTTTTCACCAGGTTTTGTTCTCTGGGACAATCGGTCCAGCTTCGTTGCGATCTGTCCCCACATCCATTGAGTGTTTGCATTCGGATTCAAGCGTAGGGCACTAATATCAAAGTCTAATGGCCAATGGATGGAGCTCATACGGCCAATCCACTTATTTTGTCGGTCTTTGACTGCAGCGGCAATTTTTCTGATTCCAGCCAGAAACTTCTTACGACGATCTTTCAAAAAACTTTCTTCGGGCGACGAGTCTATAAAGTCGAGGAAAGGGTCCTCATCCGGTAGTCCGAGTTTACCGGATAACTCTTTAAGCTCATCGTCTTCCGGTAAAGTGGAATGATTTCCAGATTGGGCCTGGCAGCGAAGGCCAAAACCCTTGATCGTATGAGCGACAATTAGAGTGGGTTTTTTCTCGTCGAGTTTTGCTCTCTCACAAGCTTCCAAAAGACATTCTATGTCATGACCCCCGACATTCAGAAAGGCTTCCTGCAGCTCGGTGTCTGTAAAGGATTCAAGCCACTGCCCGAGCGTGTGGGATTTTTTGCTTAAGGCGCTGCGGGTAAGCTCTGGCCGGTTTGCTTCAACAAGAGCTTGGAATTCAAAGTCACTGAGCTCTTGGTCGAGCACCCGTCGAAACTCATTTCCGCCACTTATTTCAAAAAGCTTCTGTCTTTTTTTCCCATGCTTAACGTCAATGGTCTCCCAACCATTGGCAGAGCCTAATTTCAAGATTCTTGCTGCGTCTGTTCCCCCCAACGCGGCTTCATTAAGAATTCTCGTTCCATCCAAATTCTGACGGTTATAGTCAACAATCCAGATGACTCTCCCTAATTCTCGTTCTGCCGCATCGGGCATGGCTTCCATGAGGGAGCCTTCTCGGAATTCTGAATCCCCCATCGTACACCAGAAAAAAGGCTGTTCATTTAACTCGTATCCATGATCTTGGACATATTGGTAGGCCAGTGCTGTAAAGATAGCCGTTACCGGTGGGATTCCAACCGACCCCGACGGAAAAATTCGAAAGGAATCTGGATCGCTTTCAGCATGATAGGACTGAAAGACCGGCTGACCCTCACGGGAATAATGGCGCAGATGATGCATGGCAAGCTTTCGCTCATTATCGTTTAGCTCGATCCCGTCCTGGTCGCGGAAATTATGAAGAAGAAAATTCAGAGCGTGATCCATAGGTGAAGAATGTGGTTTACCCGCAAAATAATCCTGAGGTTTTCGAAGCACTAAGTGAATAGTCGATAAAATGTGCTGGGAGGATGCGCAGGCGCTGGGATGGCCTCCCGTCTTAGGTTCCCCGCGAGGTGCTGAGCGCCTATTGGCAATATCAATCATCTTTAGCGCCATGAAAAAGGCGCGATCGTTGATTCGGTAGAGCGATTCAATAGCCATTGATGAGCGTTGTGCTTGATTTGTTGATGATAGCAAACTGGTATTCATATTTGAAATGTATCATTTAGACTATTCGCTGCAAGAGCGTCCGGGCACTTTATTCGACGGATTTTGGTGCTAGAGCGTGATACTTAACATACTCACGCTCAAAGCTCAGCAATGAAAAGTCCTGCATTCGGTCAATGTAGAGCTTTCCGAGGAGATGGTCGCATTCATGTTGAACGACTGTTGCAGCAAAACCTTCGGCTACAAATTCCACCCGCTCGGCTTTTTCATTGAGAGCGCGGACCAAAACTTTTTTCGGTCTAAATACCAACCCCCTCATCCCTGGAATACTCAAGCAACCTTCCCAATAACCCGAAGTCTCCTTGGTGAGCGGTTCAACCACTGGATTAATGAGACACAGGATGCCGCTTTTTTCGCTCGTCTCAGAGTCCAACGTGAGAACGGTTATCTGTTTGCTTTCGTGGACTTGTGGAGCGGCAAGGCCTCGGCCATCATACTCAGCCATGGTTTCTAACATTTCCTGGATGAGCGATTGTATCGCCTTACCTAAAAGGTCTCTTTCCGGTACCAAGGCAGCCGCTTTTCTTAAAACGGGATTACCCAACAACGCCACTTTCCTAATCGCCATCTTCTTACCCTATGCCATCTCCCCCAAAACGTACATCCTCTACGGAATCCTCTAGGTACCTCTAGACATAGGAGTTGTTGATGACTTCACCTACGCCGCCGGCACCGGGCACGATGTAATGTTTTTCGTTTAGCCCTTTTTCTTCTTTCCAATGCGTACCTGGCATGGAAGCGAGAACTTTGCTTGAGCTTAGTCCACGGTCGAGTCGAATGGCATAAATGGATACTTCTGGAAAATTTGAGGTGACGGCCGAGAGGTATTCAGGCGTGACAATCAAGTGAACGGCAATATACTTCTTGGCTTGGCCAGTCACCTGCTTTGTGTAGATTTCCATGGCGGTAAGGATAGTCGATCCCGTTGCGCCCATTGGGTCAGGGAAAACAACTACCGCGTTCTCGACGTCTCCACCTATCTTTAAGCCACCCAAGTGGGTGCCGACCACTTTTTCTTCGGTGTCAATCTTTCTGTTGATGCTGATGTGATCTTGGCGGACCCCTTGTGAATCCAGAATGTAGTTGAAAGAGTCAAAACAAATATGAGAGGGGATGGTTCCTGCGCGGGCAAGATTGACACACACCACACGTGTTTTTGGATCGATCACAAGGCCATTGAAAATTCCTTCGGGATGACTGCTTTTCATTCTTGTCTCCATAGTGGCTTGTACCAAAGGAAATTCGTTGTTAACTACCGCCTTTACGAGCTCCCGGTATAAAGTGTTGAGCAGTTGATTAATGAGAGGCTGTTTAGATTCGGGCCGGCACAGGCGAGCGAGAGTCGAAAATAGATAGGGGTCGCTTAGAATGTGGACACTGTTGCCGTATCGATGTTCAATTTCAGAAAGCTTAAAATCTCGTTTGAGGTATTGCGTATCAACCAGCATTTCTAGCTCCCTTGCACACGGTTTTTTATTCCATCTCTTGTTTGTCAGAGAGCTGGCCGATGTCAAGGACCACCTTGACCATCGCAAGAACTTTCTTTAGTCATTAAGTTTAGTTTAAGTTCGGGGGGGATCTTTGACGCAGCTTAGTTTGGCTCTTGATGAATACGTCGTGTTTGACTTTGAAACAACGGGGCTTTCCCCCTGGGCTGGTGACGAAGTGATTGAAATCGGGGCCCTTAAAATATTTGGCAATGAAATTGATGAAACGGCTGTATTCCATAGTCTTGTGAACCCCAAACGCCCGATTTCTCCCGAAGCGAGCGCTATCAACGGGATAACAAATGAAATGGTTGCGAATGCTCCCACAATCAATGAAGTGTTTCCCACGTTTTTGGATTTTGTAGGAAGTGCTTGGCTTGTGGCTCAAAATGCAAAGTTTGATATGGGTTTTCTGACAAAGTATCTTGTGACGTTCAATTTAAGCCGAAAACTAGAGGTTTACGACACCATGATTTTCTCGCGCCGTGCTTTTCCGCGTGAACATCAGCACAATCTGGATATGATTTCCAAACGGCTCGGTCTGCAGATAGCGAAGGCTGAGCGCCACCGATCGCTTGGAGATGTTAAGTTAACCGCCAAAGCTTTTATTGCATTACGTGAGATGCTCGGAAATAACTGCCCCAATCCTGAAAAGTGGACTGTGTAAACCATGTGCCCGGAATGTACCCAATACTTGGGCGATAGAGGAGTTGAACCTCTGACCCCGAGCTTCGGAGGCTCGTGCTCTATCCAACTGAGCTAATCGCCCAAATTCTTGTTAGACAGCTGTACTAGTTAGCATGATGGGATTTTAACAGCAAGCGATGCAAAAATGGGGGGGGACACCTATAGCGTCCCCCCCTTGTGGAGCACTCCCTCAACCCAACTCATTGAATGGAAATGACGTCTCCGGGATTGCCCCCAAATTGCCTTTTCGCACCGGCTCCCACGAGACTGACATCCCAGATGTACCCTCGATAGTCGTCGCAAATTCGTGTCGTATGATCGGCCACTTCAAGGGTGCGCCGCTTTAGCGAAAGAAACCCAGTTTCATAGGCTATGTAGAGGGTGCTTCCGCATCGATCGGAGATTACATTTGCCACCATGAACGTTGATGTTTGCTTGATCCTTGGGCAAGGATAGGTGATGCAATAAACTTGTTTCTCTTCTTGAAAAGTAAAAGAAGTGGGTCTTGGGAAATTATCTCTCTTATTCATGATAAGCACTTTCTCAAGTCCGATGCCTACTTCGTGGCCCATGGCATCAAACTCAGTGAGCAGCGCCTGCTTAACAGGGCGTTCCCACCCGGGAATATAAACCGCTCTTGCTGACAACGTGGCCAACATGCTGACTACTAAAGATATTAAAAATAATGTTCTCATAATTCCTCCAAAGGTTGCCTTTCAGGCAAACAGGTGCTCGGTAAGCAAGTTAAGTGCCAGTTCCTGCTGCCTGTCGTTGGTGTATCCAGTGTTCCCAAATGGCACCATTTTCAAAGAAAGGGGGGGTGGAGCAAGCATCAGCTCCACCCCTTTTGGTTAGACTATTGGACAGTGATCAAAGCTTTTGAGTTGCCGTGAAAGTATCGTTCCCGGTCGTTTCCGACGTCAAATAAGGTGATCTCCCAATCATGATCAAAATAATTTTCGCAAACCCGATTTGAATGATCGGTGACACCCAATTTCTTCGGAACGATGGGCTCTGTCGTTTTTTCTTCCGCTGTGTAGCTGCTGTTCCCACAGAAATCAAACTCATGAGAACGTATGGTAAAGATCATCGTTTTTCGAAGCGGAGGACAACGCGGGTCTCTGCGACAGTTTACTGGCATGTCCTCGGTAACAATAAATGCAAAGGGTTGGAGCTTCAGATGCTCGTTATATTTCGACAACAGAGTAATGGTCACTCCAAAAGGAGAAACGATTGGTTTCTGTTGCCTATCGATTTCAGTAAGTACCGCGTATCGAGTGGCCCGTTCCTGTCCGGGCAACACTGGAATGTTGAAAGCTTTTGCTGAAATGGTTGTTAGTG
Source organism: Deltaproteobacteria bacterium (assembly GCA_016207775.1). Lineage (GTDB taxonomy): Bacteria > Bdellovibrionota > FAC87 > UBA2466 > UBA2466 > JACQOU01. The sequence continues at coordinate 1,792 of JACQOU010000007.1, read as the reverse complement.
CTAAGACTGCAAAACCTAAAGTAACAATGCTGCGCTTCATATTCGGCCTCCCGTTTGTTTTGCTGCTCCCCTAATGAGCAAGAGCAATGCCAACATTTCAGCAAGAGAATATCCAAGAGCGGGGCGTTATTTCAGATCCAATTTGGAACTGGTTGCACGTTGGCGATGAGTAATGTTGTGCGTCTAGGTCAAGGTCATTGTTAAGGCTTCTTCACAATTTGACGATAAATAAGACGATAGTTGCTGCTGCGAAAGCGGTAGCGAGGTGTTCTGGCCTCTGTTTAACCAATCATTAAAGGGGATTCTATGGAAGTCGTCAGTGCGGTCGTACGGCCACAGCCGAAGGATGATGATCTTTGGGAACAAGTGCCGTGTAACTTATGTGGTTCTTGGGACGTTCAGGTGAAGTACGAGGGAACGACCGACCAGGATATGGAGAAAATGCTGCAGTCGTACAGTGCGTCGGGAAACTTCGTATCGAAGGAAACTTTAGTCCAGTGTAAGCACTGTGGACTTGTCTATACTTCTCCGCGTCTGCGCCAAGATCTTATTTTGCAAAGTTATACAGATGCTGAAGATCCCCTTTATGTTTCGCAGGCTGAAGGAAGAATAAGAAGTTTTGGTCGATGTCTGGATGCTGTTTCAAAATATACTCGGCCGGGGAGGGTGTTGGATGTCGGTGCAGCTTCCGGGTTCTTTTTGAAGGTAGCCAAAGACCGGGGCTGGGAAACCTATGGGGTGGAACCTTCCAGGTATCTTTCCGAGTATGGAAACCGCAATTACGGAGTCAATATCTTTTGCGGGACTCTTGAGCGTGCTCCCAAATTTGAAAAGAAAATGGATTTGGTGACTTTGTGGGATGTTCTTGAACATACGTTCGACCCCAAGGATGTGTTAACGAGATGCAACCGCTATTTGAGAAACGGTGGTTTGATCGTTATTAATTATCCTAACATCGGCAATTGGTTGGCTCGACTGGCTGGTAAGCGCTACTGGTTTATCCTTTCAGTTCACCTTTACTATTTTGTACCAAAAACAATCGCTCGGATTTTGGAAGAGACTGGTTTTGAAATGGTTGAAGAAGCTCCCCATTACCAATGGCTTGAATTGGGATATTTGATCTACCGCTTAGAGGCCTATGTGCCTCCTGCTGCGCGAGCCATACGTCTCTTTTCCCGCCTATTAGGCATGGAAAAAATGTTGGTTCCCTATTTCGCCGCACAGACGCGTGTAGTGGCGCGGAAGGTGAAAAACATATGAGCGAAGAAAAGAAAAAGGTTGTTGTGCTGGGAGCCGGAGTGACGGGACTGGGCACCGCATATCGACTGAGTCGCGAGGGCGGGTTTGACATTGAAGTGCTTGATAAAGATGACTCGGTGGGTGGCCTGTGCCGAAGTTTTCGCGAGGGAGACTTTATCCTCGATTATGGTCCACATAAATTTTACACATTGCTGGATGGGATACTGGATGAATTTAAACAGTTAATGGGGGATGAGCTTCTAGAAAGGGAAAAAACGCAAAATCTTTATATGAATGAAAAGTATTATTCCTTTCCGCTCAAAATGTCCGAGATGGTCAAGAATTTCCCTCCAACAAAAAGTGCCGGGATTCTTCTCAGCTATGCGGCCCAGATTCTCAAGAATTTCATTCACAGCACTAATTCGCGCAGCTATGAAGAGTTTATCGTCGAACGCTTTGGCCAAGGGTTGTACCAACAAATATTTGCACCCATGGCGAAAAAAATTTATGGCCCTCCGGAAAAGCTCGATCGCAAACTTGCAGAGGTGAGGAT
>JACQOU010000051.1 GCA_016207775.1 Deltaproteobacteria bacterium | reverse complement strand
GTCCCTATACTATGCACTTTTTGAAGGGGCAAGGAAGCCATCGGATGAGCAAGAAAAACCGTCGACACAATGGCTCTAGCTGTAATGGGACTTACGTCATTAATACTTTTACAAATTTGAAAAGCTGTTTTTTGAAGCGTTAAAGTGGGAGCTGCACCTCCCGCCAACTGATAGGTGTCTTTTACAGAGATGGGATCGGCAAACCGAACATAAACTTTACCAAAGTTCGTCTTGATGACCTTTCTCGATCGGAAAAGGGCCCTTGCGTTTTCCTTGTCTTTTTGAGCCCCCAGCAGTTCTTTTGAATAGGCTCCTTGCTCGGGGAGTTCTTCATAACAAATAGAAACAGGAACCAAAGCGATATCCTCAATCACCTTGTTCCTGCATGGTTCCATTACCATTTTCAGAAGCCCGTAAGCCGGGGCGAGCATTTTACCCGTTCGACTTCTCGTGCCTTCGATAAAATACTTAATGTTGTAACGATTTTTTAACAGATACTCGATGTATTTTCTTAGACAGACGGTATAGAGCCCATCACCACGAAAAGACCTGCGGATAAAAAAAGCCCCGCCTGATCTCATAAAGGTGCTCATCGGCCAAAAAGCCATGTTCAATCCTGCTGCGATATGGGGGGTGACCATATCCTGCATAAAAAGAACATAAGGAATGACCAGATAGTCAAAATGGCTACGGTGAGCACAAATAAAGACCACAGGCTTTGTCTTCATTACCTCTCGAACATTTTGAAGCTCTTTTTCATTGACGTTGACTCCCTTGAACACTCGGGTGAAAAGCCAACTGAGAAATAAATACATGAATTCAATCGTGCGGTACTGATAATTGGCTACGATTTCAGTCAGATTTTTGTATGCCAACATCATAACTCTTTTTCGATCTTGTCCAGAGGTTTGTGCGACGTCGCTGATGGCTTTCAGAATATCGGGGTCCTTAAGCAAATTCTCTTTTACAGAATGAGGCGAAAGATAACGTGGTCCAAGCACCACGCGCATCTCCTGATTGACTTGAACCAGAATGCGGCGGCGAGCATTTTTTGCGGCTCGCATCGCTTCGGTTTCTTCGATTTCTGTTCCTTCGGAGTTTTCCTTGGCTTCCATCGTAATAGGCGTTAGCGAACGGACAGCAGAATCTTTTCGTTGCCGGGCAAGATACCAAATCTTTCCTATGAGATTAGGACTCGATCCCAACCCTAAGAAATGTTCTGATAATTTCTTCGCCGCTCCCCTGACATGCTTTCTCCACAGGACAAAGATGGGAACAAGAAAAAAACCGCGGCCCTGCAACCCGTTGTAAATGCCACTGAGAAGACTTTCGGCCGGAGTGGGATCGAATGGCTGCTTTCTTTCATGAAAGGGACAAATGAGCAGCCGGGGACCATGTTCTTCAGAAAGGAATAGCTCGGCGTAACTTTTCCTTTTGAAACAAATCTGAAAGAAGTAAAGCGGCTTGGCGAAAAGAAGAATACGGCGCCGGTTGGCGATAAGAATTGCGCCGAAGCCTTCTTTTCGGCACCAGCTCGATAGAATGAGCCACTCGACGAAACCACCGCTCGTGAGTGCAAACGAAAGTCTACCGGCCTCTGCAAGTTTGCGAAGCTCACTGACAGGCAAGTTAAATTCAAAACGAACAAAGACACGTTCTGCGATCCATTGCCAAAGAGAATCTATCCATTGGTATAATTTTCTCAATATGTTCCCAAAGATAAGTGCCTGATTGTGAATTTGCAAATGAAAGCCCCGGCTGCTTGAACAACCGGGGCTTTAAAACGGGAGAAGGGACCCTTGAAAAAAGTGGTGGTGCTTTACGGCAAGAGGTCCCTTCTATTGCACTCAACTCACGGGCTACTCAGCTAAAATTTTTGCTCTAATGAGGAAAACCAGCTCTTTTCTAAAAGCAGTTTGCGCATCGAATAATAGTGTCAGAATAACCTTTGTAAAGAGCAATTTTGAGGCCAGCGGTTTCCTGGCCTTTCTTGTGCTGTAAGTGATTAAAATAACACGTCTTTTATTTAAAGGGAGAATAGAGGCCGTTGGCCATTTTCAGGTAGAATACTCGACATCAGTTTCGCTCACCCTTGAGTATACTCAACCAATACTTCCGACAATGCTGGCTTTTTAAGATGATGTTGAAGGGACCTACGGTGCTCATCCAAAAGTGACAACAGAGCATTGCTCTTTTATCATTTATTAAATCCTATGTGTGGAATCGCCGGTTTTTATTCACCTGACAACCGTGTCCCGTCCAAGGTGCTTGAGCAGATGACGGATACTATCGCCCATCGAGGACCGGACTCGCAGGGCTTTTGGGGACTTTCCGGATGCGATAGCCACCACTTTTGGAAGCATCCCGGCCAGCAGGTTCAGGAATTGAAGCTTGGCCTTGGATTCAGAAGGCTCAGTATCCTCGATTTGTCCGAACTTGCGTCACAACCCATGAGGTCACACGACGGCCGATACTGGATTGCTTTTAACGGAGAAATTTATAATTACGTCGAACTACGGCAAAAGCTGCCAGAAGTGCAGTGGCGCACCACGGGAGATACAGAGGTTCTTCTTGAGCTGCTTTCCCGTGGGGGGATGGACGCCTTAAATGAATTGAACGGAATTTTTTCTTTTGCATTGTTTGACACCCACTCAAAAAAACTTTTTTTAGTACGAGACCATCTCGGAATTAAGCCGCTCTATTATTTTCGGGATGCTCGGGGTATTTTTTTTGGTTCTGAGATCCGTTCCCTGCTGAAAGCAATGCTTGCAAAGCCCAGCCTGCACGTTGGACTCGTTTCACGCTATTTAATGACCAATTGGATACCCGATCCCGATACTCTTTTTGAAGGAATAAAAAAACTTGAGCCGGGTCACTTCTTAGAGATTTTTTCTGACGGCCGAACTGAAGACAGAACGTACTGGGATCTTCAGTTTAACGCCCAAGAAAATGTAAATTTGAATCAGTGGTTAGATGAAATGAATCGCACGGTGGAACGAACCGTGGAAAGGCAACTCAGAAGCGATGTTCCCGTTGGATTTTTCTTGAGTGGGGGTATTGATTCGTCTCTGCTTGCATCCAAAGCGGTGGACGTGCAAAAGCAATTTCCGACAACTTTTACGATAGGATTTAAGTGGTCTAAGTCAAAAGAAGACAGGTTGGACCTCGATTGTGCAAGACTGCTGAAGAAATATTTTCCATTTAACCATCATGAAATAGTTCTGGCCCCCTCTGTAGTATCTCTTTTACCGAAAGTGGTCGAGACGCTGGAAGAACCCATCGCCGATCCCGCTGCCATATGCAGTTACCTTATCTGTGAAGCGGCTTCAGGTCATTTCAAGGTTCTTATTAGCGGCCAAGGGGGCGATGAACTGTTCGGAGGGTATCAGGTCTATCAAGGCGGATTATTGGCTTCACGGCTGGACTCCCTTCCATCGTTCATGGTGGCGGGCATGGATCATTTGGCGCAAAAGTTGCCTTATTCGATTCACAATAAGCGCATTCAGAACGTGCATCGGCTCAAAAAGCTTTTCGCTTCTGTGCGGCAGCCCTGGCCAGAACCGTTTCTTACCTTAAGAGGCCCCATGAGAAGAGACGAGTTAGGATCGCTTCTCACACCCGAGACCACATCGGCGCAATCCCCTCCCTTTTTGAAACATTTGGATCTTTTTGAAAACGCCCGTCGTTGGGACCCGCTTCAGCAAATGACCTATCTCGATATGAAGACATACCTTCCAGCACTGAACCTTACTTACACAGACAAAACCAGCATGCATCATTCCATTGAGGTAAGAGTACCGTTTTTGGACAGGGAAATGGTCAGTATCGCGCAAAGAATTCCAAGCCACCTCAAAGCCCTGCCGTCAGGGACTAAACTTCTTCTTAAAGAATATGCCGCCAAGTCCCTTCCACATAATGTGGTCTTTAGAAAAAAAACGGGTTTTGGACTGCCCGTACGCGACTGGCTGCTTACCGACCTGAACGGAATGGTAAATGAACTTCTTAGCCCTGCAAGAATCCGAAAACAGAAAATTTTTCAGCCTGAAGTCATTTCAAACTGGCTTCGTGAACACAGGGAAATGGTTGCCGATCACACGCAAAAAATTTACTCTCTGATGACTTTCCAACTATGGTGTGAAGTATTCGGAATTGAAAATTAATGACCTCGCTGGGGAATCAATGAGAGGTGTCGCTTCAAATGATTTTGTCACAGTAATCATGTCGTTAATCGGTGTTCTGTTAACAGTCATAAGTGCACTTGCGTTGGGTGCTGTGGCGGGGGAACGTAGCTATCGCGTCCAGTGGGTGGGAGAACAACGGCGCGTTGTTCATGAGGGAAATCTTGCCGGTCAGATTAGTCTTGAAACATTGATCAAGCTACCGCATCTTTATGCCCTCGGACCCATGGAAGGACTGAAAGGCGAAGTATCGATCTTCGATGGCTTACCATTTATTACTCGCATTCAGGATCGGAGGATCGTTGTGGATCGATCGTTCCACTACAAGGCGTGCTTCTTGGTTTACGCTCAAGTTGATCGTTGGCATAAGCTCTCCGTTCCCCAAAATGTAAGGACAGTAAAAGAAGTGGAGCAGTTCGTCTGGCAGGCAGCTGCTGTGTCTCTCGATACGAGCAAACCTTTTCCCTTCTTATTGAAGGGGAAAGCTGCTCTGGTGCAGTATCATATCGTCAATAAAACGGACGGATTGCCACACAACCCGGACCAGCATGAAAAAGTGAAATATCGATTCGCACTCAAGGACCAGGCGGTTGAAATGGTTGGCTTCTGCTCAGACAAGCACCGGGGAGTGTTTACTCCACCCAACAGTAAAATACACATGCACGTAAGGACACTCGACGGAACTGCAGGCGGACATGTGGACGACCTGCAATTGAACCGTGGAATGACTTTGTTTCTCCCGGTTTCTGATGGAAAGTAGCAAAGCGAACCGATAAACCCTGCCTATTGCAATAGCCGAACTCGCAGCAATTGCTGTGGGTGGTGTCAGCCCGTTTATTGGACATGCCCTTGCACCGTCCCGTGATGACTATTCGGATAATCACCTACCAAAGTTGACCCAATTCTTGAGTCGAAGGGCTGCGGATGCTTCGGACACCTCGAATACATTGGCTAGCGGATTTGTAATATATTCGGCGAGTAGAAGATCATTAGGTGGCGCCTTCTTATGCTTTTTGAAAACCTCAATAACTTGAGCTTTTTCACGTTCGAATAGCGGTTTGATTTTGTCCCCTGGCATGAGCAAAAAACCGGCGAACATATTCGCCTGGGTCTCGAGCGGAGCCTCTCCCAGCCCAGGCGCTCCCTCTGGGAGCGCGTCTGGCCGTTTCGGTAATCCATCGACATTGACACATGGGCGGCCAGGGCACACAATAGGGTGAGCCGCGCCCATGAGCGACGAAGCCACGTGGTACAAGGACGCCGTCTT